>JAIFLT010000082.1 GCA_020048955.1 Flavobacterium sp. | reverse complement strand
TTCATATGTTTAAATTTTATTTTTCAGCGGTAACATATGGTATCGCCTTTTTAATCATAGGAGTTTGCTTGCGCAAACTTGTTGTTAATGGCGATTTCATAGTTTTTTTAGTAATTAGTGATTAGTAAAAAGTGATTAGCAAAGACTATTTACTTATCACTTTTCACTATTTACTTATCTAAGTTCTAAAAGTACAACATTTTCTACATGATGCGTTTGCGGAAACATATCTACAGGTCGCACACGAGTCACTTTATACATTTCGTCCATTAATGCCAAATCTCGCGCTTGTGTAGCCGAGTTACAACTTATGTACACAATTTTTGGAGCACCAGTTTTTAATAACATTTCCACAACGTCTTTGTGCATGCCATCTCTTGGTGGATCGGTAATAATTACATCGGGTTTGCCATGTTTATTAATAAATTCGTTATTAAAAACGTTTTTCATATCGCCAACATAAAACTCACAATTGTTAATTTCATTGCGTTTAGCATTTTCTTTAGCATCAGCAATCGCCTCGGGAACGGCTTCTACGCCAATTACTTTTTTTGCTTTTTTAGCAACAAACTGCGCAATAGTTCCAGTTCCTGTGTACAAATCATAAACGACTTCGTTTCCTGTTAATCCAGCAAATTCTCTTGTAATTTTGTATAATTCATACGCTTGATCCGAATTGGTTTGGTAAAATGATTTAGCGTTGATGCTAAATTTCAAACCTTCCATTTCTTCCAAAATGTAATCTCTTCCTTTATATAATATAATGTCTTGATCGTAAAGTGTGTCGTTAGCTTTGCTGTTAATCACAAATTGCAACGAAGTAATTTGAGGGAATTTCTCGTGAATAAAATCCATTAGCAACTCACGATTGGCTTTGTCATCTTCAAAAAACTGAAGCAACACCATAATCTCGCCAGTTGAAGCCGTTCTAATCATTAAGGTACGCAACAAACCTTCGTGATTTCTTGCGTTGAAGAACGTCATTCCGTTTTTATCGGCAAATTCTTTTATCGAATTTCTAATATCGTTCGACGGATCTTCTTGCAACCAACATTTGTCAATGTCTAAAATCTTGTCCCACATTCTCGGAACGTGAAACCCTAACGCATTTTTCTTGCTCAAATTTTCATCACTCGATTGAATCTGACTTTCGGTCAACCAACGCGTGTCTGAAAACCCGAATTCCATTTTGTTTCTGTAGAACAATTGTTTTGCCGAACCTAAAATGGGTTCAAAATCAGGTAAATCGATTTTACCAATACGTTTTAGGTTATTGAAGACTTCATTATTTTTGTAAAACAATTGTTGTTCATACTTCATGTTTTGCCATTTACAACCGCCACAAGCACCAAAATGTTCGCAAACCGGTTCGATACGATTTTCTGAAAAAGAGTGAAATTTTATTGCTTTTCCTTCAAAATACGATTTACGTTTCTTGAATGTTTGCACATCCACCACATCGCCAGGCACAACGTTGGGTATAAATATTACTTGTCCTTCAGGAGCTTTGGCTACCGAAACACCTTTGGCACCAGCATCAAGCACAGTAACGTTTTCAAATATAATTCTATCTGTCTTCTTTTTTCCCATGAGGCAAAAATAAGGTAATTGGTTTGTTTTTTGGATTGGGTTTGGGAAAAATTTTGCAAAATGAATTCAACAATTAAAATTTGTTAATAATTACTTTTCGATTAGAAATTTTAACTTTCTCTTTTTGTATATTTTTACACAAAACACAAACTCTATGCAGGCAAAACCATTTTTAAAATGGGCTGGCGGAAAAACCCAGTTAATAACAGACATTCATAAAGCATTACCCAAAGAATTCATAAGCCAAAAGTTCACTTATATTGAACCTTTTGTTGGTAGTGGAGCCATTTTGTTTTGGATTTTAAATAACTTTCCAAATGTTGAAAAAGCTGTTATTAACGATATTAATGCCGATTTAACCAATACTTATAAAATCATTGCTTCCAATCCCAAAGAATTAATTGCTGTTTTAACACAATTTCAAATTGAATATCATGCAATAGATTTACAAACCGAAATCAAAAAAGAATATTACACAGATAAAAGAACACTTTTCAATACACGTTCTACCGATTTAGTGACACAAGCTGCTTTGTTTATTTTCTTGAACCGAACTTGTTTTAATGGCTTGTTTCGTGTAAACAAAAGCAACGGTTTTAATGTGCCAATTGGAAGTTACAAAAAACCCATGATTTGTGACAAAGAAAATCTTTTAGCCGTTAGTGAAGTATTGCAACGTGTTGAAATAGTAACAGGCGATTATCAAGAAACTCTAAAACATGCCGAAAGACCAGCTTTGTTTTATTTCGATCCACCATACAAACCTTTGAGCAATACCTCTAGTTTTAACTCCTATGCTAAAGATGAGTTTGGGGATTATGAACAAATACGATTACGTGATTTCTGCAAAACATTAGATACTCTAGACCATAAGTGGATTTTAAGTAACTCAGATGTTAACGGAAAAGACATGACCGATACTTTTTTTGACGATATTTATAATGAGTTTAATATAAACCGAGTTTTAGCAAGAAGAAGCATTAATTTTTTTAGAAACAAATTCGTAGATCACTTAAATAATATGGCATTATGAAACAAAATGAAGCAGTTATTTTAGCATTAGAAAAACTTGGAGGAGTTGCAACACTTGGTCAATTAAATCAAGAAGTTTTCAAAATAACTGATTGTGAATGGAAAACAAAAACACCTTTTGCTAGTGTTAGAAGAATTGTACAATTAGATAAAAACATATACAAAATTAAGACAGGTTTGTATGGATTATTAAAGTTTAAATCTACAAATGAAAGCAAAGGAATTATTCAAGAAACAGATATCAATAAAAATTCCAAGGAAGTTATTGATTTTAATCATTCCTATTTTCAGGGACTTTTGATAACAATAGGAAATTTAAAAGGATTGAAAACATTTATTCCAAATCAAGACAAAAATAAATTATTTCTAAATGAAAAGTTAGAAGATATTAGAACTTTAAATAAAATTCCCCCATTTTCATACTCCAAATTAGTACATAGAAGTTCAACTATTGATGTCATTTGGTTTAATGATAGAGAAATGCCTCATTCTTTTTTTGAAGTAGAACATTCAACAGATATCCAAAATTCATTATTAAAGTTTAATGACCTTCAAGATTTTTATTCAAGAATGATTATTGTAGCTGATAAAATAAGGAAGGAAGAATATTTACGTAAAATTAAATATTCTTCATTTACTCATTTAAACAAAGATAATAGAGTTTCATTCTTAGATTATGAAGCACTGAGTAAGCAATATGAAACAATTATAGAGCAACAACAATATGAATTTCTATTGTAAATAAAAAAAATGAAAAAGTATATATTTATAACTCCAGAAGGAAGCACATTTTCTCCAAATGGAGCTGAAGTTGAAAATATGCAAGTAATTGCAACTGTTGAAGAAGTCACTAATGAAGATGAAGCATTAAAAAAATTGCTTTTGGAAAACGATTGGATATTTGATTCTGAATTTAACGTAGCAGAATTTATTTGTTATCAAATTATTTAATTATTTCAATTTTAAAAACTTTCCTTCAATTCCACAATTCTGAAGCATTTCTGCATTTTCTTTGCCATAAGCAATAAAAACGCTTGGCGCACCAGGAGTTCCTGCTTGAATTCCTGTTACATGATAGAATCTAATTCTACCTTTTACAAATAAAATCGCATCAGCATCATTCCAAACATGCTCAAAGAAACACTTTGTTTCGGTTCTTGCAAAAATTAATGCGATTCCATTTCCGTGATATTTTAATTTTTCCATCCACAATTCCATTCCTCGTCCATAAGGCGGATTTAGATAAACTCTTCCAAACCATTTTTGAGTTAATCCATCATCATTTGTTGTAAAATTGTTAGTTGCATGCAAAAAAGGCGCATTTATCGGACTACATGGGTCTAAATCAAATATGCCTAATTTTTTTACTAAATTTGGAGGTGTTAACCATTCAACTTTTGTATTTTCGCAACGTTCGAAAGATGTATTCATAAATAGTAATTTGTTGCAAATATTAGATCATTATTTTGTAAAAACAAATTATAATGTGATCAAAATCAATATTTTATAAAATAAATTAAAAACAATTCATTTTCAATTATTTAAGTAAATGTTTGCTTTTTGAATGAGTTTAATGTTTATATAAAAGCATATAATCACGTTATATTAACAAAATCCACTATAAATTTTAGATCCATTTGCAGGAAGTTCAACAACAGGAATTGCAGCCAACTTAGCCAATCGTCGCTATTTAGGAATAGACATGGAAACCGAGTTTTTAGAAATCAGTAAAAACAGAAAACTAGAAATACAGAATCCAACAATTGCTGAAAATTACAGACAAAAGATTAATGGCTTTAACAATAAGAAAGAATTGAGTTTGTTTTTGGTTAACGAACCTTCGGAGCTTTATTCTCCAGAATTAGAATTTTAATTTATTGCTTTCATGAAACACCTAGCACTACTTCGCGGCATCAACGTCTCTGGACACAACATGATAAAAATGATAAAGTAGAAAAATTAGTTATCAATAACTCATTCCTTAATTTTATAACTAGTACTTCTACCTTTACCAACTTGCTCTAAAACGTCTTTTTTAACCAAATCTTGCAAATCTCTCAAAGCTGTATCGGTTGAAGTTTTGTTTATTTTAGCATATTTAGAAACGTTGAGGTTTCCAAAAAAATCATCTAAAAGCATTTGTGCTATTTTTTGTTGGCGTGCGTTAAAAACAGTTGTTTTATTGGCTTTCCAAAATTTAGTGCGAGCCATTGATTTGGCTATGGTTTCGTCGGTTTGTTTCATCGAACGCAGTAAGCAATTCAAAAACCAAACCATCCATTCAGTACAATCTAAATCGCCTTTTTGCGTGCTTTCTAATAACGAGTAATACGTATTTCGTTCTATCTGTATTTGCGCCGACATTGAATAAAAACGTTGCGAACTGTCATCGGCTTGTGCCAAAAGCATATCGGTTATCGCTCTTGCTATACGACCATTTCCATCGTCAAAAGGATGTATTGTTACAAACCATAAATGTGCTAATGCAGCTTTTAACACTTTGTCGAGTTTGTTTTCGTTTTCAATCCAATCTAAAAAACGGTTCATTTCGGTTGGTACTTTTTCTGCATTTGGTGCTTCAAAATGTATAAGTTCTCTTCCCATTGCACCAGACGTAACTTGCATTGCACCATCACGCCATGCCCCAGTTATTATTTTGTACATACCATTTCTTCCTGTTGGAAATAAAGCCGCATGCCAATCAAACAAGCGTTCTTCGGTTAGCGTTTTGTTATAGTTTTGAGTTGCGTCTAATAGCATTTCAACAACGCCTTCCACATTTCTATCAGATTTTACAGTTCCAGCTATTTCTATTCCTAAACGTTTTGCTATAGAAGAGCGCACTTGTTCTGGATGTAAAAATTCGCCTTCTATTTCGCTTGTTTTTAGTGCGTCCATAGTTAAAGCAACTAGCATATTTTCTTCTAATTGCCCAAAGCCAAGTGCTTGCATTTGTCCCAATATTTTTCCTTGTTGGTGACGCACAGCTCCAAGTAATGAACTTACTTCGTCTGAATCCCAAGTAAAATTTGGCCAATTTTTAAGTTGATGTATATACATAATCACCGCATATTTGCGGTAAAAATACAATGTTTTTACTGAAATAAGAAGTTTTGCGGTGATTATTTTATTTAATCACCGCATTTTTGCGGTAAAAAAATTGTTTAATCACCGCATTTTGTAAAGTTGGTTTGATTTATCTTTTATTTATATTTACACCATGAAACACCTAGCACTACTTCGCGGCATCAACGTCTCTGGACACAACATGATAAAAATGGATGCATTAAAAACCATGTTAGAAACTATTGGGTTTACTAATGTGGTTACGTATATTCAAAGCGGAAATGTGTTTGTAGAAACTGAGGAAGAAAGCGGTTTTGGTGTGGGTTTTAAAATCAAGCAAGAAATCTTCAAAACCTTTGGGCACGAAGTTCCTGTAATTGTAATTGGTAAAAACGATTTGGAGTTGTGTTTTAAAAACAATCCTTTTTTGAAACAAAAAGAGGTGGATACGAAAAAGTTGTACGTAGCTTTTATTTCAAAAGAATTGTCAAGTTCTGCTATAAACGAATTAAAAATCAGTCAATTCAAACCCGACGAAGCCGTGATCGATGGCAACAGAATCTTCATAAAATATGACATCGGAGCAGGGAAAACAAGACTTGACCAAAAATACATCGAGAAAAAACTAAACGTCACAGCAACCATCAGAAATTGGAATACGGTTACAAAGTTGTTGGAACTGTTTGAAGAAGTATAAAGGTTAAAAGTTTAAGGCTTTAAAAGTTTACAGGTTTATGAGTTTAAAAGAGTAGGGTTTGTTAATTTGGGTTAACTTTGTGTTTAAGAATTTCTTAGTTAACTCTTAAACTTTTAAACACCTCAACTTATAAATCTTCCAAATGAATTCAAAAGTCACTTTTAAATCAGCTATTTCAGGAGTAGAGTTTTCAGAAAATGAAAAAGTTTTGGGAAATTCTATACGCATTCCTATTTTGAACATAATCAAAGAAGAACATCCCGATTTCGATTCCAATCAATTCATTGCCGATAGCGAACTGAACGTTTATCGTGAGAAGTATATTTCTAAATTTCTACAAACCGAAGTTGAGGAACTTTCAGTTTTGCATAAAAATGTAATTAAATCACTTTCTAATAAATCCTTTGTCAACAAAGTTGAAGATAAAGTTGATAATAGAACGTATGGTCAAGTCATTGCCGATAAAGTAGCTGCTTTTGGCGGAAGTTGGACGTTTATTATTGCCTTTTTTGTTTTTATTGCCATCTGGATTGGTTCCAATGTTTTTCTATTATTGAACAAAGGATTTGACCCCTATCCGTTTATTTTATTGAATTTGATTTTGTCGTGTATTGCGGCTTTACAAGCACCAGTAATCATGATGAGTCAAAACCGTCAAGAAGAAAAAGACCGCGAAAGAGCCAAAAAAGATTACATGATTAATCTTAAATCGGAACTAGAAATTAGAATGTTAGACGAAAAGCTAGATCATCTAATTATGCACCAACAACAAGAACTAATCGAAATTCAAAAAGTGCAAATCGAAATGATGAATGATATTTTAGAGAAGATTAAAAAATAAATTCCAATTTTAAAATTCCAAAATCCAAACTTGACGTTTCAATCTTTAAATAGATATTTAGTATTGTAATTGGAATTTGGAATTTCTTTTTTTGTAATTTTGGCAAATATGGATGATTTCTCTCCACAAGAAGGAATTGATATTTTAGAAAGAATCTGACCCGAGTGAAGCGAACAGACGCAGTAAACGAGTTCAGATTAAAAAACAAAAATTATGTCAGTTTTAGAAAAAATGAGTTCTGCCGATGCCATTGCATTAGAAGATAAATACGGAGCTCACAATTATCATCCACTACCAGTTGTTTTGAGTAGAGGAGAAGGTGTTTACGTTTGGGATGTTGAAGGAAAAAAGTATTACGATTTTCTTTCGGCTTATTCTGCTGTAAATCAAGGACATTGCCATCCAAAAATTATTGGTGCAATGGTGCAACAAGCACAAACATTAACGTTAACTTCTCGTGCTTTTTATAACGATAAGTTGGGTGTTTATGAAGAATTTGTAACAAAATACTTCGGATTTGATAAAGTACTTCCAATGAATACAGGTGCTGAAGCGGTAGAAACAGCTTTAAAACTTTGTAGAAAATGGGCGTATGAGAAAAAAGGAATTCAGGAAAATGAAGCACAAATAATTGTTTGTGACGGAAATTTCCACGGAAGAACTACAACTATCATTTCGTTCTCCAATGATGAAAACGCAAGAAAGAATTTTGGACCTTATACAGCAGGATTTATCAAAATTCCTTATGATGACATTGAAGCTTTGGAAAATGCTCTTCAATCGTCTAAAAATATAGCAGGTTTCCTAGTAGAACCTATTCAAGGTGAAGCCGGAGTTTATACACCAGCAGAAGATTATTTAGCGAAAGCTAAAGCACTTTGTGCAGCTAATAATGTATTGTTTATTGCTGATGAGGTTCAAACCGGAATTGCAAGAACAGGTTCTATCTTGGCAGTTTGCGGAAATTGTACTTGCGAGAATGCTTGCGAAAAACAAGCAACTTATGTAGCTCCAGATATTTTAATTCTTGGTAAAGCTTTGTCAGGTGGTGCTTATCCAGTTTCGGCTGTTTTGGCTAATGATCACATTATGAATGTTATCAAACCAGGTCAACATGGTTCTACTTTTGGTGGAAATCCTGTTGCAGGTGCTGTTGCTATTGCCGCTTTAGAAGTGGTTAATGATGAAAATTTATCTCAAAATGCGCGTCATTTGGGTAAAATTTTCAGAGAAAAAATTGGTAATTTTGTAAAAACATCAAATATTGCTACTTTAGTACGTGGAAAAGGATTGTTGAATGCAATTGTAATCAACGATACCGAAGAAAGCGACACAGCTTGGAATATTTGCCTTGCTTTGAGAGATAACGGTTTGTTAGCTAAGCCAACTCACGGAAATATTATTCGTTTTGCTCCGCCATTGGTAATGAACGAAGAACAATTGTTAGATTGTATTTCGATTATTATCACAACATTGAAGCAATTTGAAAAGTAAA
>JAIFLT010000147.1 GCA_020048955.1 Flavobacterium sp. | reverse complement strand
CAAATCATCCAGCGATTGAATTTTTAAAATTGAAAAGCTTTACCGCTTCACATAAAATCGACGAAAAACTATTTACTGATAAAGATTTTAGTAAAATCGTAGCTCAAAAACTAATCGCACTAAAACCGATGAACGACTTTTTGAGACGCGCTTTAGAAACGACGGATTAAAATCCCAAAAAAGAAATACCAAATCCTAATTTAAAACTAAACTGTCACCCTGAGCGCAGTCTAAGGACTTTTATAAAAAATAGTTTCAATGCAAATCCACAATAATTTCTCCTTAAAAAAATACAACACTTTTGGTATTGAAGCCAAAGCCAAACAATTTGTTGCGGTTCATAATATTGATGAATTGAAATCAATATTAGAAAATCACGCATCGAACAAAAAATTCATTCTTGGTGGTGGAAGCAATATGTTACTAACCCAAGATATCGATGCATTGGTTATTCATGTTGATTTGAAAGGAAAAAAAATCATAAAAGAGGATGATGATTTTGTTTGGGTTGAAAGTCAAGCGGGTGAAAATTGGCACGAATTTGTACTTTGGACCATCAATCAAAATTTTGGTGGACTAGAAAATATGTCCTTGATTCCTGGAAATGTGGGCACAACTCCTGTTCAAAATATTGGTGCTTATGGAACTGAAATTAAAGACACTTTTGTTTCTTGCGAAGCCATGAATATTGCAACCCAAGAGATGAAAACTTTCACAAAAGAAGATTGCAATTTTGGCTACAGAGAAAGTATTTTCAAACAAGAAGCAAAAGATAACTATGTGATTACTTCGGTGGTTTTCAAACTCACAAAACGCCATCACAAAATCAATACTTCGTATGGAGATATTACAAAAGAATTGGAAAAACAAAACGTCACAACTCCAACATTAAAAGACGTTTCTAATGCTGTAATTGCTATACGCCAAAGTAAATTACCCGATCCAAAAGAGCTTGGAAATAGCGGAAGTTTCTTTAAAAATCCGATTATTTCAAAGGAATTGTTTAAAAAAGTACAACAAAAATTTCCAGAGGTAAAATTCTTTGAGGTTTCTCCAACCGAAGTCAAAGTTCCAGCAGGTTGGCTTATTGAACATTGCGGATTAAAAGGATACAGAAAAGACGATGCTGGAGTTCATAAAAACCAAGCCTTAGTTCTAGTAAATTATGGAAATGCAACCGGACAAGATATTTTAAACTTATCAAAATACGTTCAAAAAACGGTTTTCGATAAGTACGGAATTGCAATTGAGGCGGAAGTTAATGTGATTTAATTATGAATGTATCAAAAGAATTTTCTGAACAAGGCTTTCATGTTGTAAATGATGTTTACAATAAAAATGAAATTAATACAATTTCAAACTTTATTAATAATTTAGAAACTACAAATCCAATTTTTAGAAAAACTGATGATTTATTTGCAATTAGACAATTCATTAAAGAGTTTCCAGAAATCAAGAAATTACTTTTCAATGAAAGACTTAAAGAGGTAATAAAAAACATTGGAGGAGAAGACTATTTTATTGTAAAATCCATATATTTTGATAAACCTGAAAAATCTAATTGGTTTGTTTCTTATCATCAAGATTTAACTATTTCAGTTGACAAAAAAATTGAAGATGAAAATTTTTCAAATTGGACCAATAAGCACAATCAATTTGCTGTTCAACCACCAAAAGAAATATTAGAGAATATAGTTACAGTAAGAATTCATTTAGATGACACTAATGAAGATAATGGAGCTCTAAAAGTTTTAAAAAAATCTCATCTAAAATCAATTTGTAGAATTGATTCAATAGAATTTGAAAATGAAATAGAAGTTTTTTGCAATGTAAAGTCTGGTGGAATTATGCTAATGAAACCTTTACTTTTTCATGCTTCAAACAAAACCACAAATGATAAAAATAGGAGAGTAATTCACATTGAATTTTCTAATAAATTATTGCCAAAAAAACTACAATGGTCTGAATTTTCAGCGGTTTAAAATTTCACAAAACATAATTCGTAATTCAAAATTGAATTTCATACTTTTGCAGTCGTTTTTAAATAAGACCATAAAGCCATTATGTTACTTCTACTTTTTTATTTATTCATTGCGGTTGTAGCTATTCAATTCCTATATTATGTAGTGTTTTTTGGTAAATTTTCTTTTGCTAAACCACAAATCGCTACACCAAAAAGAGTTCCGATTTCAGTAATTGTTTGTGCCAAAAACGAAGAAGAAAATGTAAAAAAATTCGTTCCCTTATTGGCTAATCAAAATTATTTAGATTATGAAATTGTACTTATCGATGATGCATCAAGTGATGAAACCTTAGAAATATTTGAAGCATTTGAAAAACAATATTCTAACATTAAATTAGTAAAAGTAGAAAACAATGAAGCCTTTTGGGGAAATAAAAAATTTGCGTTAACACTTGGAATCAAAGCGGCTAAAAACGAATACCTACTTTTTACAGACGCTGATTGTTACCCAAAATCTACCGATTGGATTACAGAAATGTCAGCTCAATTTACCCAACAAAAAACAATTGTTTTAGGTTATGGCGCTTACGAAAAAATTAAAAATTCGTTTCTTAATAAAATCATTCGTTTTGAAACCTTATTAACGGCAACACAATATTTTTCATGGGCTAAATTAGGAAAACCTTACATGGGTGTTGGTCGAAATATGGCTTATAAACGTGAAGAGTTTTTCAAAGTTCGCGGTTTTATGGATCACATGAAAATTCGTTCGGGAGATGATGATTTATTCGTTAATCAAGCGGCAAATGCTAAGAATATAACCATTTGCTACACGCCAGAGAGCTTTACTTTTTCTATGCCAAAAACCACTTTTAAAGCTTGGTTCACCCAAAAAAGAAGACACGTTGCCACGGCACAACATTACAAAACATCCGACACAATACAATTGGCTATTTTTTATGCTACCCAATTATTGTTCTTAATTTTACCCATAATTCTTTTATCCTTTCAATTTCAATGGATTAGTGTACTCTGTTTGATGGGTTTTCGTTATCTATTTACATGGTTATCCCTTGGATTTGCAGCAGGAAAATTAGAAGAAAAAGATGTAATGTACTGGTTTCCAATTATAGAAATTATTTTAATAGCAACACAACTTAACGTTTTCATTACCAATACCTTTTCAAAACCCGTTCAGTGGAAATAAATCTGTACATAGAAAAAGCAAAAAAAGGCGATCAAGTGGCCTTCACTTACCTACTCGACCATTATTGGAACGAGGTCTACGGATTTATGCTAAAACGTACCGAAAACGAAACCGATGCCGAGGATATTACCATAGAAACGTTCTCTAAAGCATTCGATAAATTATCGACTTACAATCCTGAATTTCAGTTTAATACTTGGTTAATTGCCATTGCTAAAAATGTTCATATTGATTTACTTCGAAAAAAAAAATCAACTATATTTGTAGAAATCACCGACGAAGAAGACCAACAGGCATACAATGTTGCTGATAGCTCTCCAACAGCAGAAGATGAATTGATTACCGAACAAAATCTATCACAACTTTTACAATTCATAAAAGAATTAAAACCTCATTATCAAGAAGTTATACAACTTAGGTACTTTCAAGAAATGAGTTACCAAGAAATTGCCGAACAACTCGAAGAACCTTTGAGCAACGTAAAAATCAAACTCCTTAGAGCCAAAAAACTCTTGGCAGAAATTATTCAAACCCAGCGTTAATTAGCCTCCCAATTGTCGAAGGAAGAAACTTCAGTATTTAAAATTTGGATTTTTTTTAATAGTGGAAACTAAACTTATGCTTTCTTGTTTAGAGCGGCACTCATTTCTAAAGAAATAGCAGACTTTTCTATCTTTAATTTTCCAGACATTGTTTCGATAACAACAGTAGTTTCAGCCAATTCAGCAATTTTACCATGAAAACCACTTTTAGTGACAATTTTATCACCAACTTTTAGACTACTTTCAAACTCTTTCTCTTTTTTAGCTTTCTTTTGTTGTGGCACTATCATAAATAAATAGATTACAACAAACATTAGAATAAACGGTAAAAACTGACTTATTTGTCCCATATTTTTTATTATTAAAATTTATATTAAACCTCTTCCGGTTTTGTTAACTCTATTATTTTTTTGTAACTCTTTTACCAAATTATCTAAAATCCCATTAATAAAAAGACTACTTTTTGGTGTTGAATATTCTTTGGCAAGTTCTAAATATTCATTAATAGTAACTTTCAAAGGAATTGATGGAAACTTCAAAAATTCGCAAATAGCCATTTTCAAAATTATGGTGTCCAATTCTGCTATTCGTTCTATATCCCAATTGGGAGTTTTATCACTAAACTCTTTTGCTAATTCGCTTTCGTTTAAAACCGTTTTTCTGAATAATGCCGACGCAAAATCTTTATCCTCATCGTCTTTATAAATGGCAGGTACTTTTATCAAATCAGCATCAGCTAACAGGTGACGCAACTGCTTTTGAATTTGTGTATTTACTACAGGGATATCGTCTACCCAGGTCAATTTATAATCCTCTAAATAAGAATATAATTTTTCATTTGGAGCAATCAATTCAGAGAACATATCTACTACAAAAAAACGTTCTTCTTCAAAAGTAACTGTTTTTTTTGCCATATACTTCTGATACAAATCACTTTGTTTTATATCTTGTAAAAGCAATAAAATAGTATCATCGTTGGCTTGCCAATTATTAATTTTCCTTGCTTCAAAAGCAATATTCAGTGCATTACTTTCTTCTAATGCAACAAGAATAGGATTATTAACAAATCGTTGACTTGGATTTCGCTCTTCTGGAGTAGCAAGGTGCTTTTTCTGAGCAATAGTTATGTATTCTATTTCCTTTTTTCTAATTTCTACAATAGAAGACAGCATAATTAGATATAAATCTAAAATATTTTCTAAACTAACTTGCAAAAATTTTTCTTGCTTTTCAAGATCGTCAGAACCACTTTGGTGCATAGCATAAATAGCTTGCATCACTTTTATTCGAATATGTCTTCTGTTTAACACGGATAAGAACTTTTATAAAATTAACAAAGCGAAAGAAATTGCTCTTTCGCTTGGCAAAAATAAAACTATTTTTTTTAACACTTAACTATTTATTGTTTTCTTTTTTTCTTTGTTCGATTCTATTTTCTGCAATTGCCATGGCTGCTTTTTGCGGCGTCAAATTATTTGCATTTGCATAATCAAATATCTCTAAAGTAGTATTGTAGATGTTTTCTGTTTTTCGCATAGATGCTGCTTTGTCGTAATGAGCAATTTCTGCATAAACATTTATAATTCCACCAGCGTTAATTAAAAAATCGGGGGCATAAACAATACCTCTTTCTTGCAAAATTGGTCCGTGAACATCTTCGTTGGCTAACTGATTGTTGGCTGCTCCAGCAATAACTTTAGCTTTTATTTTGTAAACTGTATCATCATTGATTGTTGCCCCAAGCGCGCAAGGTGCATAAATATCAACATCTGCAGTGTATAAATCGCTTCCTAAAAAAATAGACGCACCATATTTTTTACTTACCTCTTCAAGACGCCCTTCGTTAATATCTGAAATTTGAACCAAAGCGCCTTCTTTAGTTAAATAATCTACTAACGTTTCACCAACGTGACCAATTCCTTGAACTAATATTTTTTTACCGTCTAAATTATCCGAACCAAATTGATATTTAGCAGCCGCTTTCATTCCCATATAAACACCATAAGCGGTTACTGGAGAAGGATTGCCCGAACCACCACGAGATTCAGAAATTCCTGTTACATAAGGTGTTACATCTCGAACGGTATCCATATCGGCAGTAACCATACCAACATCTTCGGCAGTAATGTATCTTCCAGATAATGAATGAACAAACTCCCCAAATTTACGCATCATTTCTGGCGTTTTGTCTGTTTTAGCATCACCAATAATTACTGCTTTTCCGCCTCCAAGATTTAAACCCGTAATCGCAGATTTATAGGTCATTCCTCTTGAAAGACGCAAAACATCATTTAATGCTTCCCATTCGTTGGCATAATTCCACATTCTAGTTCCACCCAAAGCGGGTCCTAAAACTGAATTGTGAATACCAATTATTGCTTTTAATCCTGTATCTTTGTCGTTGCAAAAAACAATTTGCTCGTGATTATCAAATGATAGTTGTCCGAAAACCGGATCCATTTTTTGAAGCTCTTTTGGAGTTGTGATTTCTGTAGTCATAAAAATATATTTGTGTTGCGACTTTATCAAAAAGTCAGCACAAATTTAACTTTTTATTCAAAATAATTCACGAAATTTAGTTTTAATTAGCATATTGTTAATAAAATTAATTTTAAATGAATATTTTAAAAATGAATTATTTTTATTTTTTTAACAATAGTAAAACTAATTCTACAAAAAATTAAAGAATTAAAATGAAAGAATTACAATATTTAAATAAATATTTTGTCAAATATAAATACCGATTTTTACTCGGTATTATCATCACTATTGTAGCGCAAATCTTTAGATTGTTTACTCCAAAATTAATTAGCAAGTCTTTTAAAGCTATTGAAGATTTTCATAAAAACAACATCAGTAACGAAATAATTAAAAGTGAACTTATTGAAAACATATTGCTAATTGTAGGAACTACCATAGTTGCAGGAATTTTAACTTTTTTGATGCGTCAAACCTTGATTGTAATGTCGCGCCATGTTGAATTTGATTTAAAAAATGAAGTTTTTAAGCATTATGAAGTTTTAGATCAGAATTTTTACAAACAAAATCGTACTGGAGATTTGATGAGTAGAATTAGTGAAGATGTTGCCAAAGTGCGAATGTATGTTGGACCAGCGGTGATGTACACCATAAATACGTTAATAACGTTCACTATTGTAATCATATATATGTATAATGTTTCACCCAGATTAACATTATATACACTTCTACCCTTGCCTATTTTATCATTTATTATTTTCAAATTAAGTGTTGAAATCAATAAAAGAAGTACCATTTTTCAGCAATATTTATCTAAAATATCAAGTTACACGCAAGAAGTTTTTTCGGGAATTAGAGTAATAAAAGCGTATGGTTTAGAAAAGCAACATCAAAACAACATTATTGATTTAGCTAAAGAAAGCAAATCCAAAAGTATGAGTTTGGCAAACGTTCAATCGTTTTTTGGTCCGTTAATGGTGACTTTAATTGGCGTGAGCAACTTGGTGGTAGTTTATTTTGGTGGAATGATGTACATCAATGGAGAAATTGATAGTATTGGTAAAATAGCCGAATTTATATTATATGTCAATATGCTAACTTGGCCTGTTGCTACAATTGGTTGGGTTTCATCTTTAGTTCAAGAAGCCGAAGCATCGCAAAAAAGATTGAACGAATTCTTGAAAGTAGAACCTGAAATTAAAAACACCAATCCAAATCATTCAATAATTAAGGGAGAAATTGAATTTAAAAAGGTGAGTTTTACTTATGATGACACCAATATTGAAGCGTTAAAAGATGTTTCTTTTAAAGTTGCAAAAGGACAAACTCTTGCTATTTTGGGTAAAACAGGTTCTGGAAAATCGAGTATTCTTACCTTAATTACCAGAATGCATGAGGTTAAAGTGGGTGCTATTTTAATGGATGGAACTCCTTTGGCAGAACTAAATTTATATGATTTAAGAAACAGCATTGGCATTGTTCCGCAAGATGCCTTTTTGTTTTCTGATTCTATAAAGAATAATATCAAATTTGGAAAAGAAACTGCAACCGACGAAGAAGTATTTGAAGCCGCAAGGAAATCGGTTGTTCATGATAACATCATTCAGTTCAACCAACAATATGAAACCATTCTTGGTGAAAGAGGCATTACACTTTCTGGCGGACAAAAACAACGTGTTTCTATAGCCAGAGCTATAATAAAAAACCCTGAAATTTTGCTTTTTGACGATTGTCTATCGGCAGTTGACACAGAAACAGAAGAGCAAATTTTGAATAATTTATTAGAAATTTCTAAAAATAAAACCACCATAATTGTTAGTCACAGAGTTTCTTCGGCAAAAAATGCAGATCTAATTATTATTTTAGAAGAAGGAAAAATTATTCAACAAGGTTCTCATAATCAATTAGTAAACCAAGAAGGTTATTATAAAGAACTCTATTATAAACAACTTTCTGAAAAAGAAGTAGAATAATTCTTGCATCGTAACATTTTTTTTATCATTTTCGTAAAAGAAAAACTACACTAATTGACAGAACGAATATGAGAGAACATGACATGTTAGAAAAAGACGAAATTTTTTCTAAAGTACTAAGAGCAGGAAGAAGAACTTATTTCTTTGATGTAAGAGCTACAAAAGCTGACGATTACTACATTACCATTACAGAAAGTAAAAAATTTACCGAAGAAGATGGCTCATTTCACTTTAAAAAGCACAAAATTTATTTGTATAAAGAAGATTTTACAGCTTTCAAAGAAATTTTAGACGAAATGACTTCGTTTGTACTAAACAATAAAGGTGAAGAAGTAATCTCTGAAAGACACCAAAAAGATTTCAAAAAAGAATATTTCACTGAAAAAACAGAAGGCGAAGAAGAACCAAAGACAACTAGCTTCACTGATATTGATTTTGATGATATTTAAAAACAAACTCCAAAAGTTGAAAGATTTTTGGAGTTTTTAATTTTCTAAACTATGCAAAAATTCTACTTTTTTTTTTCATATGTTTAAATTTTATTTTTCAGCGGTAACATATGGTATCGCCTTTTTAATCATAGGGGTTTATCTCACAATTGTTTTTGTTTTTC
>JAIFLT010000006.1 GCA_020048955.1 Flavobacterium sp. | reverse complement strand
AAATGACCCCAAAAATAATCGCTTTCGATGCCGATGATACGCTTTGGCATAACGAACCTTACTTTGACGAGGCACAAGCAAAGTTTTGCGAGCTTTTTGCCGATTATGCCTCCAATCAAGAGATTTTACAATTGATTTTGAGTCATCAAATAAATAATCTTCCGTTGTATGGTTTCGGAATTAAAGCGTTTGTTTTGTCAATGATAGAATCGGCTTTAGCGTTGACCAATCATAAAATTTCAGGAAAAGGAATTGAAAAGATTATGGCAATCGGAAAAGATTTGTTGCAAAAACCTGTAGAACTTTTACCTGACGTTGAAACGGTTTTGCAACAATTAAAAGAAAAATACAAATTGGTTGTAGCTACCAAAGGCGATTTGAAAGACCAACATAGAAAATTGCACGACTCTGGAATTGGACATTATTTTCATCATATTGAAGTAATGAGCGACAAAAAAGAATTGGATTATGAAAAAATGTTAGATCGTTTAGACATAAAACCCGAAGATTTCATCATGATTGGAAACTCTTTAAAATCAGATGTTTTACCAGTTTTAAACCTTGGAGGACACGGTTATCATATTGCTTATCATACTACGTGGGAGTATGAAAAAATTGATTTTGAAATTGAACACAACAACTTCAAATCTCTAAAAAAAATCACGGATGTTTTACCAATTTTGTTGAAATAATTTATCATTTCTGAAATTTTTACGTTTTGAATTTGTGCCAATTTTGTGCAATTTGTGTCTGAAAAATCAAGTAGTACCAATACTATTTATATAATAGTCCAAAAGTTTATGGTATAAAAGCTAAATCTTTTTTTACACCAGACATCTATAAATTTATACTCTCTCGTTACTTCAGTTTATCTATAGCCCTATAAAAATTAAAGTAATGTTAAATAGATTGACTTTGTTGCTTTTATTACTATTTTTGATAAAAAACAGATGAATAAAATAATATTACTTACAACGTTATTTACTGTTTTTTCTGCTAATAGCCAAGAAACAAAAAAATTTGAATTAGTAAGAAACGAATTAAAAAGTAATGCTCTTTTTTTAATTCTAGGTCAACCAGAATTCAGTTATGAAAGAATTTTAAATAACGAATCTGGAATTGGTGTTTCTGTAAATTTTGCCTTAGAAAAAGATTTTGAAACTACGTTTAGTCTTACTCCTTATTATCGCTTTTACTTTGGTAAAAAGCCAGCTGCAGGTCTCTTTGTAGAAGGTTTTGCTATGCTTAATACCTTAGATATCGACCAAGAGACTTACACCTACTATGATTACCCAACTAATACTTATACAACAATTACAGATAAAGGAGCTAGTTATACCGATTTTGCTTTAGGTTTTGGTGTAGGATTTAAACTGCTTTCAAAAAGAGGATTAGTTCTTGAAGCTAACGGCGGAATAGGAAGAAATTTACTAAATCCTGAAAAAAACGACTATTTCGGACACACTTTCGTTGGTAGAGGTGGAATAACTGTTGGATATAGATTTTAATACTTAACATAAACCATAACATGAAAAAAACTATTATTGTATTTGCCTTTTCACTTCTTTGCATAAAAGGATTTGGCCAGAAAGAAAATGAACCTTCTGATTTTAAGAAAAATGAAGTAAAAATAAATGCGTTGTATTTAGTTTTAGGTTTGTTTGATGTAACCTATGAGCGTGCCATCAACGACGAGTCTAGTTTTGGAACATCATTAACATTTACTTTAGACGATCAAGCCGATATCAACACAGCATTTGCAATTTCACCCTACTATAGATTTTATTTTGGTAAAAAACCTGTTGCTGGATTTTATATGGAAGGATTTGGTCTGTACCAGAGTATAACTAGAGAGAACACCTACTTTTATGGTGCTTTTACTACTGAAGAAGTAGAAAAAGTAAAAGCCTTTGCGTTAGGAATAGGTTTAGGTGGAAAATGGTATACCAAAAGAAACGTAATGTTTGAAATTGGCGGAGGAATTGGAAGAAACCTGTCTATAAATTCTAATATTTCTTACACTGATTATTCAAGAATAACAGGAAAGATTGCAATTTCTGTAGGCTATCGATTTTAAAAAATTCGAATTATAGAAAAAAAGGCAAAAAATTACACTTTTTGCCTTTTTTTTTATTTAGTGCTTCTTATTTCAAGCTTTATATTGTTTTCATCAACCAATTTCTCATAGAAACTTCTTCGCTAATAATTCCTCTTAGTTCAGAAATGGCAACTCTATCTTGTTTCATAGAATCTCTATGACGAATGGTTACTGTTTTATCTTCTAACGTTTGATGATCAACTGTAATGCAAAATGGTGTGCCAAGTGCATCTTGACGTCTGTAACGTCTTCCTACAGCATCTTTTTCGTCATAAGCTACGTTGAAATCCCACTTTAAGTCATCAATTATACTTTGAGCCACTTCTGGCAAACCATCTTTTTTTACTAATGGTAAAACTGCCGCTTTTGTTGGTGCTAAAACGCTTGGCAAACTCAAAACGGTTC
This sequence comes from Flavobacterium sp., assembly GCA_020048955.1. Taxonomy (GTDB): domain Bacteria; phylum Bacteroidota; class Bacteroidia; order Flavobacteriales; family Flavobacteriaceae; genus Flavobacterium. The sequence continues at coordinate 6,324 of JAIFLT010000006.1, read as the reverse complement.
TTGTTGAACCATCTTCTAATGTTTCTTCTTTTAAAGAGGTGGCAAAAACCGCCAAAAACATTCTATCCAATCCAACTGAAGTTTCTACTACATAAGGAACATAGTTAGAATTGGTTTCATTATCAAAATATTGTAATTTTTTTCCTGAAAATTGTTCGTGTGCTTTCAAATCAAAATCCGTTCTGGAGTGAATTCCTTCCAATTCTTTAAATCCGAATGGGAAGTTGAATTCGATATCGGCAGCAGCATTAGCATAATGCGCTAATTTTTCGTGATCGTGAAAACGATAATTTTGTTTACCTAACCCTAACGATAAATGCCAATTTAAACGCGTTGTTTTCCAATATTCGTACCATTTCATCTCTTCGCCTGGCTTTACAAAAAATTGCATTTCCATTTGTTCAAATTCACGCATACGGAAAATAAATTGTCTGGCAACAATCTCGTTTCTAAAAGCTTTACCAGTTTGAGCAATTCCGAAAGGAATTTTCATTCTACCAGTTTTCTGCACGTTTAAGAAATTTACAAAAATTCCTTGAGCCGTTTCTGGACGCAGATATAAATCCATAGCATTTTCGGCAGAAGCACCCAATTTGGTTCCAAACATTAAGTTGAATTGTTTTACATCAGTCCAATTTCTCGAACCACTTTCTGGACAAGCAATTTCTAACTCTTCAATTAAGGCTTTTACATCTTCTAAATCGCCGTTTCCTAAAGATTTTCCCATGCGTTCTAGAATTTCTCTCTCTTTAGAAAGATACTCCATTACGCGAGGATTGGTGGTTTTATATTGTTCTTCGTCAAAAGCTTCGCCAAAACGTTCGCGCGCTTTTTCGATTTCTTTTTTAGCTTTCAGATTTAATTTTTCGGCATAATCCTCAATTAAAACGTCGGCTCGGTATCTCTTTTTAGAATCTTTGTTATCAATTAATGGGTCGTTAAAAGCATCAACGTGTCCTGAAGCTTTCCAAGTTGTTGGATGCATCAAGATTGCAGCATCAAGACCAACAATGTTTTCGTGCATTTGCACCATTGCTTTCCACCAATATTCTCGGATGTTTTTCTTTAATTCAACACCATTTTGTGCGTAGTCATAAACCGCACTTAAACCATCGTAAATTTCGCTTGACGGAAAAATAAATCCGTATTCTTTTGCGTGCGAAACTACATTTTTAAATAAATCTTCTTGTTTTGCCATAATGATGCAAAAATATAAAAGTGAAATTAAAATTTAATATAAATAACCAATGAATCGTTGATTTTTATATTTTTATAAAAATATTAGCCCAATTTCATGATTCAAAGCATCATAAATCTCTTTTTCCCGAAAGCTTGTGCAGGTTGTAATTCGTTTTTATTGAAAGATGAAATTGTACTTTGCACTTATTGTCGGCACGAAATTCCGCTAACCAATCATCATTTGAGTAAAAACAATGAAGTTTTTTCTAAATTTTATGGTCGAGTTTCCATAGAATTTGCCTCCAGTTTGATGTATTTTCATAAAAAAGGAATTGTTCAAGAAATGATTCACAAGTTAAAATACAGAGGTCATCAAGAAATTGGTGAAACTGTTGGATATTGGTATGCAAAAGAATTGAAAATTATTGATGCAATTAAAGATGTTGACATCATAATCCCGATTCCGTTACATAAAAAAAGATTAAAACAACGTGGTTATAATCAGGTTACTACTTTTGGAGAGGCGCTGTCAAAAAGCTGGAACAAATTGTATGATGAAAACATTTTGGTCAGAAATGTTTATTCTAAAACTCAAACTGCTAAATCTATTTTGGGAAGAACTGAAGTGGTAGAAAACATCTTTGGAGTTAACTATAACGAATCTCATCACAACAAACATTTTTTATTGATTGACGATGTCATTACAACCGGTTCAACACTTGAAGCTTGTAGTAGAGAATTGCTAAAAATTCCGGGTTCAAAAATCAGTATTGTTTGTATGGCTTATTCGCAATAATATTTTTAGTTAATTATAAATAAAAAGATTTCGTTTCCACTAAATATAATTGTTATTTTGCGCTAAGAAATTAAAGAATTGATGCAAAAAGTTGTTTTCAGATATAGTTTACTATTGCTAGTTTTTCTAATGATTGGATGCGCTAAAAGAGGCACCATCACAGGTGGATTAAAAGATACTATTGCTCCAAAAATGGTTTCTAGTTTGCCCAAAAACTTCGCTACCAATTTTACAGGAAAAGAAATAAAAATCAGTTTTGACGAATACATTAAGTTGAAAGACATTAATAAACAACTTATCATTTCGCCGCCTATGAAGCGTCAACCAGAGATTTTACCTTACAACGCAACTAAAGTTATTACGATCAAGATAAAAGATACGCTTCTCCCAAACACTACCTATAGTTTTAATTTCGGAAAAAGTATTGCAGACAATAATGAAGGAAATCCCTACCAACAATTCAAATATGTTTTCTCTACCGGAAGTTATATTGATTCCTTGAATTTGGGTGCAAAAGTAAAAGATGCTATTGAGAAAAAAGTAGCTAATTATGTTTCCATAATGCTTTATGATGCTAATGATAAATACAATGATTCTATAATTTACAAACAAGTTCCAAGATATATTACCAACACTTTGGACAGTTTGCAATTGGTTAAATTTGAGAATCTTAAAGAAGGTAAATACCGTTTAATAGCCTTGAAAGATGTAAACGGAAACAATAAATTTGATCCGAAAACAGAAAAAATAGGATTTCAAAAAGAGTTCATTACTATTCCGAATGATACTATTTATGAATTAGAACTTTTTAAAGAAGAACCAACTTTTAGAGCTGTAAACGCATCGCAAGCTTCTGGTTCAAGATTTACCATTGGATATGAAGGAAATCCTAAAGATATAAAAATAGCGCTTAAAAAGAACTCTGAAGCAATTCCTTTTGTGGTTTCACAATTCCCTAAAAAAGATTCACTTCAAGTTTGGTTTAAAGCCGTAAAAGGAGATTCATTAAGTATTGATGTTTCAAAAAATAAATTTCAAAAGACTTTTTCTTTAAAAGTTAAAGAACAAAAAAGAGATACATTAGGATTTAGTTCAGAACAACAAAGAACAATAAGCTTTAGAGATGATTTTGCAATAAAATCTAATGTTCCTTTATCAAAATGGGATATAACTAAGATGAAGCTTATTAATAAAGATTCTGCAGAAGTAAAATTCACTAATGAGTATGATGAACAAAAACAAGAATTGAAGTTTATTTTTAACAAAGAACCTTTAGAAAAATACAATTTAAAGGTTTTGCCCGATGCTTTAACGGATTATTATGATAGAAAAAATGATAGTTTATCTTTTGATTTTTCTACCAACAACCTTTCTGATTATGGAAATCTTCGAATAAAACTCGAGAATGTAAAGCGTTTTCCTGTTATTGTAGAATTGACTGATAAGGACGGAAAAGTTATTGTAAGTCAATATTCTGAAAAGGAAACATCATTGAATTTTGACTTAATTGATCCTGCAAAATATACCATTCGTGTTATCTATGACGATGATAAAAACAAGCGCTGGACACCAGGAAGTTTTTTAGAACAACGCCAAAGTGAAGAAGTAATTTACTTTCCTAAGGAAATTGATTTACGCGCTAACTGGGATTGGGAAGAAAAGTTTGATGTTGGAAAATAGTTAATTTGGTTACGAGTTACGGGTTACGAGTTTAAAGTTGTCTCTATCGTTCAAGAAATTGAGTTTTTTTCTAGTTTCTTGCATTTCGTTTTTATCTAATTCGACTATAAAAACGCCTTCTATTTCTTGTGGTTCTTGAAGGTAATTACCAAGATAATCAATGGCTTGCGAATGTCCGACGTATTCAAGATTATTAGCATCTATTCCAACACGATTGACCCCAATTACATAACTCATGTTTTCTACTGCGCGTGCTTTTAGTAAAATATCCCAAGCGTTTACACGTGGTTTTGGCCAATTAGCAACATATATCAAGACATCATAATCTTCTACATTTCTGGCAAAAACAGGGAAACGCAAATCATAACAAATTAGTGGACAGATTTTGTACCCTTTATAGTCAACAATCAATTTATCTGTTCCAGCTGTATAAACTTTGTCTTCACCTGCTAAAGTAAAAAGGTGTCGTTTATCATAAGTTTGAATTTCACCAGTTGGAAAAACAAAAACCAATCGGTTGAAATAGTTGCCATTTTCTTCGATTACTAAACTTCCTGTTATGGCGCAATTTTTATTTTTTGCAGTCTCTTTTAACCACGAAATGGCTTCGCCTTGCATCGTTTGTGCAACATTTTTTGGATTCATTGTAAAACCTGATGTAAACATTTCGGGCAAAACAATTAAATCTACATATTGCGAAATAGCATTTATCTTTTCTTGAAGTAATGCTTTGTTTTCATTGGGATTTTCCCAAGATAGTTCGGTTTGGATTAAGGCTAATTTCATTTTCTTTTTTTAGTAAAAAGTAATTAGTAAAAAGTGATTAGCTGTGACTATTTATTAATCACTTTTCACTTATCACTACTTAATTGTTATTTCGTCAATAAAAATAAACGCATCTCCATTATAAGGAAAACCTAAATGCCATTCTGGAAGTTTTCCGTAATTGTAAGCTTTTAATTTTATATATCTTGCATTAATTGGTTTTGAAGTTGAAAAACTAAAATCTTTGATAGTGTTTTCGTCTTTTTTTGGATCAACATCATTAGCAACCGTTGTCATTAATGTAAAATTGATATTGTCTGTCGAACTATAATATTCTACTTTAGTTGGCATTAAAATCCAAGAACGTTGGTCTTGTAGAAAGGTTGCACTAAAATTGGATACATCTTTTACGTTTTGCAAATCTACAACGGCTTCAAAATCTTGAGTTTGGTATCCTTGCCAATCGCCTTTTCTCCAGTTGGTTGAACCGTTAATTCCGTCCAATAAACCATCCTTTCCACCAGCATGATATTGCGGATTGTATGTAGATTTTATGTCGATAGTGTAATTGTTTGGTTTTTTGAAGAAGGTTGCTGATATTGTGTCGCTTTTTTCAATATCATGAGTTCCATCTTTTAAATCATTATGCTTTATAGGCTTACGAATAAAAGTATCTATTTTTGATGTTTCATTTATAACAAAAGGTTTCTCGTAAAAAGTGAGTTTCTGAATTTTATTAGCATCATCAGGATTTGATATTTGATACCAAATCTCATATCCTTTATTATTGGTGTCTAAAGATATTTCCATTTTATCTTTAAACGATTTACTTTCCGCTTGAATTACTGGAACGGGAATGATTATTTCATAATCAAAATCATTTGTTGTTGACTCTATTTCTGGTAGATTTAATCCAAAATATTCTCTTTGCTCTAAACAATTTTCAACCGTAATTTCTTCAGAAATTTTATTTTCTAAATTTATTTTTACTTTTTTGAAATTTGGTTTAATTACTGTCCATTCAGGATTCCCGGGCGTAACCGAATAAATCCCCATTGAACTCAGCACATACCAAGCGCTCATTTGTCCGCAATCTTCGTTGCCTATTAATCCGTCTGGAGTGTTTTTGTAAAAATTATTTAAAATATAATGTACTTTTTCGGTTGTTTTTTCGGGTTTTCCAATGTAGTTGTACAAATACGCCATGTGATGACTTGGTTCATTTCCGTGTGCGTATTGCCCAATTAATCCTGTTACGTCAACTTGTTCTCTTCCTGTAGTTTTGCTTTCGGAGTTAAACATTTCGTCGAGTTTGGCTTCAAATTTATCGTTTCCACCATAGGCTTCAATCATTCCAGGAATATCTTGTGGCACAAAAAAGGAGTATTGCCACGAATTTCCTTCGGTAAAATTATTATTGATTTCTCGTGGGTCGAAGGGTTTGTCCCAACCGCCATTTTTCTTTGGTCGCATAAAGCCTGTATTCCAATCGAAAATGTTCTTCCAACTTTGAGAACGTTTCATGAAATATTCGTAATCTTCTTTTTTGTTTAGAATTTGAGCCATTTGGGCAATACACCAATCATCATAAGCATATTCTAAGGTTTTAGAAACGCTTTCGTGCTCGTCGTCCATCGAAATGAATCCTTGTCTTTTGTAGGCATCCAACCCTAAATGGTCTAGCATCGCCGAATGTTTTGCTGCTGCAAATGCTTTTTCGTAATCAAAACCCGTTATTCCTTTTGCCATTGCATCTGCCATCACCGAAACGGAATGATAACCAATCATGCAATCGGTTTCATTAGACGCTAATTCCCAAACGGGCAATCTTCCGCCTTGTTCGTATTGTTTTAGAAACGTATTTATGAAATCGGCAGTACGTTTCTTTTCGATTAAAGTATACA
>JAIFLT010000021.1 GCA_020048955.1 Flavobacterium sp. | reverse complement strand
TAGCATGTCTTAAATCGAAGCTATTGTTTTGTTAAAGTTAATGATTGGGAAGAAATGAGGTGTCTTTTCATAGCCTGAGGTTATGGGGCTTAGCGAGGTTGCGAGCTTCGGAACCGATTATTTTCTGTTAAAGATAAAATTTCTTGCGAAACGTAAACGTGAATTTACTACAAAATTCGCAATCTTGCCAAGTACCTGTTATAACACGTTTTTATTTTATTCTTACTAATTCTTCAGTTTTCACATACTCTTCGATTATTTTTTCACAAAGATTATTCAGTTTGACAAGTGCAAGATTATTGTTTTTTTCGTAATTTATATTCGGAGTTTGTTCACGAGTTGTCAAATCATATTTATCAATGAACTTCTTAAACTTTACAGAATCTTTATAGAACCAAAAATACCTTAAAGGTGAATGACTTTGTGTTGAGTGGAAAGAATATTTTTTTCCATTAACAATTGAGTCTGGTTTTAGTTTATATCTTTCAACTTCGTCAAGTTTTATCTTTTCTAAATTCTCAACATAAAAATCAACGATTTTTTCATTTCTGAGTTTAATTGAAGTAAATCCGCCACAATTATCAAAAACTTTTAACCAATAATCATTATTTTCTTTCCAAAAAACATAAATTCTATAATGAACTTGGTTTTTATCACAGTAATCTTTGACATTAAGATTAGAAAGTTTTGCAACTCCATATTGGATATGTTTGACAACAAAAAAATCATCTACATCTTTCTTTTTCAATTCTTTTCGGAACTTTTTGATGTATGATTCAGTTTTGTCTTTTGAATCTTGTCCAAAAGTCAAATTTGAGAAAATAATTAAAAAGATAAATATGTATTTCAGCATTTTAAAATGTGTTATAAATTCAATATATACGCATGTTTGTTTATACTTTTCATCAAATATAAAATAAAAATTCTAAAAAATCTAAATTCACTATGCCGAATTCCTACTTGCATTAGTATTTCCAAACAAGGAACGCATTACTAATTTTTCATACACTTCTAAAAGTTTTGCATCACTTCTACCCTTTTTGATTTCGTTGATTTTCATTAAAGCATATTGCTGAATCGTTAACAAAGGCAACACAATATCTTCACGCATTTTGATAGAAGCTATTCCATCTGGATAGTTTTCCATCAACTCTTTATGCCCTGCAATTTTTAGTAACAATCGCTTTGTTTCTTGAAATTCATCAAAGATTATTTGCCAAAAATCACCAAACTCAGCATCGTTTTTCATGTATTGTGTTAAAGGAAAAAAGGATTTTGCCAACGACATCATACTGTTTTCTAATAAGGTTCTAAAAAATAAAGACGTATCAAATAACGTTTGAACTTTTTCCCATTGATTGGTGGTTTCAAAATGTTTTAAAGCTGCACCAACTCCAAAAAATCCTGGAACGTTTTGCTTCATTTGACTCCACGAACCTACAAATGGAATGGCACGCAAATCGGCAAAATCTAGGCTATTGCTTGCATTTCTTTTGGATGGACGACTTCCAATATTGGTTTTGGAATAATAATTTAACGTGCTCATTTGCTCCAAATAGGGAATAAACTTTGGATGATTTTTAAAACTTAAATATTTTTGATACCCAATTTCTGAAAGTTCGTCAATGATTTCCTTATCGGAATGAGACAAATTATTAGTTTCATTTTTATAAATTTGGTTAGCAACTCCAGCACTTAATAAATTTTCTAAATTGTAACGACATGAATCTAGCGTACCAAAATTAGAACTAATGGTTTGACCTTGAATCGTTAATTGAATTTCTTGATTTTCAATTTCTGAACCTAACGATGCGTAGAATTTATGTGTTTTTCCACCACCACGTGCTGGCGGACCACCACGACCATCGAAGAAAATTACTTTAATTCCGTATTTTCTAGAAATTGTTGTTATAGTTTGTTTGGCTTTATAAATTCCCCAATTTGCCATCAAATAACCGCCATCTTTGGTTCCGTCAGAGAAACCCAACATTACGGTTTGTTTGTTGCCTCTATTTTTTAAATGTGTAGCATACGCTGCATTGGTGTACAATTGCTCCATAATTTTATCGGCATCTTTCAAATCATCAATCGACTCGAATAACGGAACAATATCTACCGATGGATGTTCCCAATTGCATAATTTGAATAAAGCAAAAGTTTCTAAAACATTCAACGCACTTTCATTGTTGGAAATGATGTAGCGATTGGCTCCTAATTCGCCATTATTTTCTTGAATTTTCTTGATGGCATAAATAGAATCTAATGTTTGCTTGGTTATTTCATCGTTAAACAAATTGGAAGAAATGTTTCCAGAAATTGTTGCTAATAATTCCATTCGTTTTTCACTTGAATACGAAAAGTAATTTTTGAAATCTTCGTTACCTGTTCCGAAGGAATCAAAAATGGTTTTAATTACATTATTGTGAATTTTACTATTCTGACGAATGTCTAACGAAGCAAAATGAAATCCGAATAAGTTGACTTTATTGATCAAATCATTAATATCATCTAAATACAATGATTGGTGATTTTTTATGCAAAGGGTTTTTATTTCATTTAATTTGTTTTTTAGCTCTGGTAAAGTGATGTAAATAGTTCCTGTTGAATAAAATACAGAACGATATAATTTATGTTCAATTTCAGAAATTATGTTGTCTATTCCTGAAAAAGTTAGTTTTCGTTTTAACTTTCTAACGTCTGAATAATAACATTTTAAAACTGAAGTTCGCAATCTATCGGCAACTTTAAGAGTGATTTCTGTGGTTACAAATGGGTTTCCATCTCTATCGCCACCGGGCCAAAATCCTAAATTTATAATTGGATTTGAAATAGACGTACCTTTAAAAATATTCTTCTGAATGTATTGCAACATTTCGCCCGAAGTTTGATAAAACACATTCTCTAAATACCAAATCAAACTCACAGCTTCGTCAAAAGGTGATGGTTTTTCTTTTTTAATAAAAGGTGTTTTTCCTAATTGTGCTAATAGTTGTTTAATTGTATTCAAATCATTTTCACGAATAGCATCGGTCAAATCTGTGATTATTCCTAAGACAGAACCAGGATAAAATTGGGTTGGATGCGCGGTTAATACTGTGCGAATATTAAAATCTTCTAAAAATGATATTAATTCTTCCTTCAATTCTTTGGTGTCGGCACGTTCTTTTACATCGCGTAGTGAACCTTTTCCTTCCATATTATTCACCATCGGAAAAGCTGCATCTTCGATAGCATCAAAAAGCACAATTTGACGTTCTACATATTGAATAAAACGAAACATCAAACTGATTTTCTCTTCTTCGGAAACATTGTCTAAATACTTCTTAGAAAAGGAATTTACAATTTCAATTGGCGATAAATTATTTTTAAATCCGTTATCACAAACTTCTGTGAAAAGTGGCAGTAAAACTCCGGTATTATCAATAGCATCAAAGGGTAAAGTAATGAAAACACTGTTATAAATGTGGTATTTTGACAATACATTTTGATTGAAACGTTCTATTTTTGGTAAGGTATACATAAAAAATATTTGAATTTAAATATACAAAAAAACCTCAAGCAAAAATCTTGAGGTTACTATAATTTGATTTTCATTAGAAAATTAAATGTCTTTAAAAATAGTATGCATCAAACGTTTTTTGTCGTTGATACTTTCCTCAAGTGAAATCATTGTTTCGGTTCTATAAACACCTTCAATATCATCTATCATAAAGATTACATCTTTGGCGTGTTTCGTATCTTTAGCTCTTATTTTACAGAAAATATTGAACTTCCCTGTAGTTACATGAGCTACGGTTACGAAAGGAATTTCGTTAATTCGCTCTAAAACAAATTTAGTTTGTGAAGTATTATTCAAGAAAACACCCACATAAGCGATGAACGAATATCCTAATTTTTCATAATCTAATGTCAATGAAGAACCCATAATGATTCCGGCATCTTCCATTTTCTTAACTCTAACGTGAACTGTTCCTGCAGAAATTAATAATTTTTTTGCGATGTCAGTAAATGGTACTCTTGTGTTATCGATTAACATATCAAGAATTTGGTGATCTACTTCATCTAAACGAAACTTACTCATAATTACTAATTTTTATTATTATTATAATTTACAGATACAAATAAATAAATTTTATTTAGTAAAAAACAAAAAACAATGTTATTTTTTTAAACCATTAACAAATTTTATGCTATTTCCCAAACAAAAGTTGGCTTTTTGATTTAATTTCGGAATATTTTCTTCATTATCTGAATACAACATTTTATGTGCGTTATACATGATATGACCAAACTTTCCTTGCAACTCACCAATTTCTGCTATATAAGCGTTTAATTGGATATTGCCATCAATAAGCTCTTCTTTATATTGAGCAGCAAAATTCGTAATTATTTCTTTACCATCATAATTTATTTTGATGTTTTTATAAATAAAATCATAAAAAACGATATTATTTTGAGGAATTGACAAATATTTTGCGATTTCATTACCAACTACATCGTTTTCGTAAACATACTTCAATCCAGAAATTATGGCAATGAAAATCATTTTACGAGTATATTCTCTGTAATAATCCTCTTGATAATGTCCAGCTTCAAATAAAATTGTAGGAACATTTAATGAAGTAAACCTATCTCCGATACAATTGATATTAAATCCGTCGTCAAAACGACCTACTTGATGAGGAATATATTTTTGAAGTTCCTCGTTCATAGCCACAATAACGTTCATCGCTTTGACGCGAACTTCGTTTACTTCTCGACTTTCGTTAAAAGCTGGTGCTAAAAAAGAAACTGTTGCAACTTTCCCTTCTATTCCTGCTCCAAAAATGGTTCTTTGGTCGTGCAGATTGTAACAAAAATCAGGTTTGAATTTTTCAAATGTTTTATAAAGTAATTGACTTTCGGGTTGCGATAAATCAATTGAATCTCTGTTTAAATCAATATTATTAGCGTTTTCACGTTTATAAAGTTCAGCACCGTCAGGATTTACCATTGGAAGGAAACAAAAAGTAAATTCTTGAAGTAACTTCACTCCTATTGGTTCTTGCGAATGAATTACATTAAAAAAATCAAACAAAGCTTTGGTTGTAGTACTTTCGTTTCCGTGCATTTGCGACCACATGAAAACTCTTATTTTCCCTGTTCCAATTTCGTATTTGTATATTGGTTTTCCTAAAACTGATGTTCCAACAACTTCTGTTTGAAATTGAGTCAAGAGCGGTTCAATATCTTTTAAGGTAATATATCTCCCGAAAAGTGAATTGGCTTTATACTCTTTATGTAATTCAACGTAATCCATACTGTTTATTTATACTTTAAAAGTTCTTTCAGGAATTTTTCCGACAACTCCTTTAAAAAAAGGCATAACTTCTTTCATATCCTTATCATAATCACCTGTTGGAAAAAAAAGGGTTCCAATGGCTACCTCTTTTTTACCAAAATTGAATGCTACTGGAATTATTGGCACATTGGCTTTTAAAGCAATATAATAAAAGCCAGTTTTTAATTCTGACACCAACTTTCTTGTTCCTTCTGGCGCAATTGCCAATCGAAGTTCTTTGTAATTATCAAACGTTTTTGCAATGGCATCTACTTTATTAAGACCCCCTGTTCGGTCTAGTGGTTTTCCGCCCATCCATTTAAAATACCATCCAAAAGGAAATTTGAACAATTCTTTTTTACCTACAAAATGCATAGGTACTTCGGTAATTCCTCTTGTAAATAATCCTAAATAGAAATCGTGCCAACTTGTGTGAGGCAAAACCATAAAGATACATTTATTTACTTTTAAATTATTTGCACCAGATATCTTCCATCCCATTAGTTTAAAGAAAATAAATTCATAAAGTCGTTTCTTCATCTTAAATATTTTTCGTAAATTTAGCACTAATCTATTATTTTTGAGAAATTATTTTTATTTATGTTATCAAAATTTTTAAGCTACTTCTTTCCAATAAACGTTATTAAGAAAAACTCCACTATAAGCAAAACATTGGAGGTTACTTGGAATAATGGCGAGTTGGTTTTAGATTCAAAAAATACCAATTATTCTTATGGAAGTTTGCAACGAATTTTAAAAAAAGGTTTGAAATATATTGGTTTTGAAAGAATAAGGAATTTTGAAAATATATTAATTCTTGGTGTTGCAGGAGGAAGTGTGATTAAAACTTTAGTAGACGAAGTAAAATTTAAAGGAAAAATAACTGGTGTTGAAATTGATAAAGATGTAGTTGAAATTGCCAATAAGTATTTCAAATTAAACGAAATTAAAAACCTAGAAATATATGTTGATGATGCCTTTGAATTTGTTTTGAAAACCAAAGATAAATACGATTTAATCATCATTGATATTTTTCAAGATACCACTATGCCAAACTTTTTATTTGAAACGTATTTTATAAATAGAATAAATTTTCTAACCAAAAAAGGTGGTTTTATTTTGTTTAATACGATGGTTATCAATGAAAAGAATCGAATTAGAAATTTAGATTATAAGAAGAAATTCGATGACAATTATTCCATCAGAATGTATCCAAAAGTTGAAATTCATAATGAATTATTTACTATTAAAAAGCTAATAGAATGAAAGCCTTCTTCTATAAATTATTTGTTGGAAAAGTATCTAGCGATTACAAACCAAAATACAATCCAATACAAAAACGAATTCTGAATATAAAATCTATTTGGAATAACGACCATCAAGACGATAATGGAATTGAAAAAATAGTTAGATTATTACTTTCTATTTCACAATTACTTTTTCCAGGCGTTTATATAAAGTATATTTCTTGCAAAATAGGCCATGAATACCAAGATTTAGCTATGGATATTTATATTATTTTAAAAGTGGTTTTTCCGATTATAATACTAATGAATGGATGGCAATCAAGTTTCTACTTGATTTATTTGATGATTTATGTGCTAGCAGAAACGTTATTTTATATTCCAACCTTAATATTTGCCTCCGATTTATTTACTAGACCACGTTCATACAAACGTTCTATGTTGTTACTTTTCTTTAATTATATAGAAATTGTAGTCGCTTTTGGCGTTTTGTATACTTTGGGAAACAATATGAACAAACCTTTTAATCATTGGTTTGATTCCGTTTACTTTAGTTTAGTGAGCTCTACTTCTATAGGATTTGGAGATTATTACCCCATTACTACTTATGGTAAAGTTCTTGTTAGTATGCAAGCCTTATTTTTTATGTCATTTGTGATTTTGTTTTTGAATTTTTTCTCTACAAAAGTGAAAGGAAAAGGGTATTTTGATAATGATGAAATTGCCTAGAAATGCCAATATTTTAAATTCCAAATTCCAATAGTTGCGATTTTGGAATTTGGAATTTAATTTTTGGAATTTAGTATTTTTCTAGCCTTCTCCAAATCTTCAGGAGTGTCAATTCCGATTCCAACGTGGGTTGTTTCTACCATTTTTATTCGTTTTCCGAATTCTAAATAGCGCAATTGTTCTAACTTTTCTGATGCTTCTAACGATTTCATAGGAAGTGAATAGAAATCTAAAAGTGCTTGTTTGCGGAAAGCATAAATTCCGATGTGTTGAAAATAACGAACACCTACGTTTACTTCTCTTGGATAAGGAATTACAGAACGTGAAAAATACAAGGCAAATCCGTTTTGATCTACAACAACTTTCACATTATTCGGATTATTGATGTCTTCTTCATTGGTAATTGCTCTCATTAACGAAGCCAAATCTACCTTTTTATCAGCATCATTTCTAAAAACTTCGATTACTCTTTCCAAAGGTTCTTTGTTGATAAAAGGTTCGTCTCCTTGAACGTTTACAACTATATCAACATCTAAATTGGCAACTGCTTCGGCAATTCTATCGCTTCCGCTTTCGTGTTGTTTTAAAGACATTATGGCTTTTCCACCATTAGAAACTATTTCATCATAAATCAAATTGGAATCGGTAACCACAAAAACATCATCAAATAAATTGGTGTTTTTTGCAGCTTCATACGTTCTAAGAATTACAGTTTTTCCACCTAAATCTTGCATTAATTTGGCAGGAAAACGTGTGGAAGCATAACGAGCTGGAATTACGGCAATGACTTTCATAGTTTCGGGTTTCGGGTTTCGAGTTTCGGGTTAACGTAACACGCAACTCGCAACTATTTTAACTTTTTAAATATCCAATAAATCACTCCAAAGATAATAACTACAAGGATAATTGCAACTATTGGAAGGAAAATTGCGAGTGAACTTAATGTGATTGCAGTTCCAGTTTCGGCAGTGGAAACAACTGGATTTCCTATACCTGCTGTTTTTACTGATGAAGCTAATCGTGTTGTGGAGGTTAATCCTTGAAATGCTGTTGCGGAACCACTTCCTGCAATTATGGCTAAAATGGTAGTCATTGTTGGAGAAATATCTACCATGGTTGATGACATAACTATAAATCCAGCAATGGCTGCCAATGGCGTTGCAATAGTATCTAATAAATTATCGATAAACGGAATGTAATAGCCAAAAATCTCAAAAACCATAGCAACTCCAAAGCTTATCAATGCCGGCAAACCACCAATCCACGCCCAACTTTCATTTAGTGGAATTATATTAAAATAGGACGCCAAACTCAACGCAAAAACAGGTAGAAAAACTCTAAATCCCGATGCTGAAGCCAATCCGATGCCAAGACAAATTGATAAAATGGTTTCTAAATTCATTGGCTTTTTTTTGTTGATGCTTTCAAAAGTTGTGCCGTTTTGATAGTATCATTTGATAGTATCATCAAAAAAATAATTAATATACTTTTTATTAAGAATTCGAATCAAATTTTATCATCCATTCTATGCCATATTTATCTCGGAACATTCCAAAATAAGAACCCCAAGGACTATCTTGAATGGGCATTTC
>JAIFLT010000171.1 GCA_020048955.1 Flavobacterium sp. | reverse complement strand
GTTACTTTTTTACACCTCTAAGATACAAATTTTAGAGTAAAATAACAAACAAAAAAGGCTGTACTAAAACTTTTAGGACAGCCTCTTTTTTGTTTTATACCAAATGGCTTTATATAAGAGTTCAATATATCTATCGGTATTAAAATTACAATTGGTATAACTTTTTCTGAACAGTAATCGTACATAAGTAAAAACAAAAAATCCGTAATATCTTGATAATCAAGCGTATTACGGATGTTTTTTGTGGTACCTCCAGGGATCGAACCAGGGACACATGGATTTTCAGTCCATTGCTCTACCATCTGAGCTAAGGTACCTTTACAGTTTACAGCAATACTGCTCTTAACTGCGGGTGCAAATATAGAACGATTTTTAATTTATCCAAAACAATTTTTAAAAAAAATCTATTTGTAACTTTGTAGCTCTAAACTTAGAATTATGCTTTTAGTTATCGATGTAGGGAATACCCAAATCAAAGCGGCTGTATTTGAACAGAATACACTTTTGGAAAACGAAATCATAGCCTATGATGACTGGCAAATCGCATTGAAAAAAGTTGTAAAAAAATTTTCAGAAATTACTGTTTTAGTTGTTGCATCGGTTGGAAAACTTGATAAAAATGATTTTTTAACGTTAGATTCAAAACTAAAAGTTTATTTCATTACTCGAGAAAATAAGTTTCCTTTCCATAATCTTTATGCTTCTCCAACAACTTTAGGTATTGATAGAATGATTTTAGCATCGGGCGCCGTACTTCAATTTCCGAAAAAAAACAGATTGGTTATTGACGCTGGAACTTGTATAACCTATGACTTTATTGATTCAAATGACAATTATTTGGGCGGTGCGATTTCTCCTGGTATAAGATTAAGATACGAATCTTTACACAATTATACTGCTAAGTTACCTTTATTAAAGAAAGAAAATCCCATCGAGATTGTTGGAAATTCAACAACACAATCCATTCATTCTGGTGTTATTAATGGTGTGTCTTTTGAAATTGAAGGTTTTATTAACGCTGTTTTAAATAAAAATGATAACTTTATCATAATTTTAACTGGTGGAGACGCAGTTTTTTTGGCTGAACGATTAAAAAATACCATATTTGCCAATCCAAATTTTCTTTTAGAAAGTTTGAACCAAACTTTTCAATACAATAACAATGATTAAAAAAATTATAGTAAGCCTTTGTTTACTTATTTCGCTAGTTTCATTTGCTCAAGAAGGAACATCTTCTCCCTATTCATTCTACGGAATTGGCGATGTTAGATTTAGAGGTGCCATTGAAAATCGTTCTATGGCAGGGTTATCTGTCGTTCCAGACAGTATTCACATCAATCTTCAGAATCCTGCAATGTATTCTAGTTTGAAATATACTTCTTTTTCGGTTGGAGGAACTTTTTCAGCAAATCAATTAAAAACAAATCAAAAAGACGAAAAAGCGCAACGTACAACTCTAGACTATCTTGCCGTAGGTTTACCTTTAAAAAAATTAGGTCTCGGATTTGGTCTTATACCTTATTCATCTGTTGGATACAATATTAGAAATTCAGTTTTTTCTAATGCTGATGGTATAGTTGATAAAAATAGAACAGATAACTACTATAAAGGTTCTGGTGGTTTAAATAAAGTTTTCTTCGGTTTTGGATATCAACTAGCAAAAAATTTTAGTTTTGGTGCAGATGTACAATACAATTTTGGAAAGATAGATACCAGAAGCTTATCAACACAATTTGCATTAAACTCTTCTAATGTATATGAGCAAGTGCAATATAGTACAAGAGAAACTAATGCCTCAACGGCAAGTGGTGTAAATTTTAATACAGGATTATCGTACAATACTAAACTATATAAAGACATAACTCTTTACACTAGTTTAACCTATACACCTCAAGCTACAATTACTTTAAATAATGAGAGATTTATTGCTATTGTTCAATCTGTAAATGGTGTTGCTGATGCCGTTGTTGGAGATGAAGAAAAAATTGTTGTGGCTGATACGAAACTTAAAATGCCTTCTAAATTCTCTTTCGGAGCAGGTATAGGTGATACAAAAAAATGGATTGTTGGTACAGAACTTACTTTTCAAGGAACAAGTAATTTCGGAAATAGATTTAATGATATTGATAATGTAACCTATGAAAATGCTACTAGATTTACAGTAGGAGGTTATTATATTCCAAATTATAAGTCATTTACAAATTACTTCGAAAGAATTGTTTATCGTGGTGGTTTTAGATTTGAAAATACAGGTTTGGTTATTAACAATCAACCCATAGAAGATGCTGCTGTAACACTTGGATTAGGTTTACCTCTAAGAGGAGCTTTCTCAAATATAAATGTTGGCTTCGAATTAGGAAATAGAGGAACGCAAAATGCAGGATTAGTTAGAGAACATTACATGAACTTCAGTATAGGATTGTCTCTTAATGATAGATGGTTTGTAAAAAGAAAATACAACTAATTTTAAATCTCAATTAGCATGAAACGTAAATTAATTATTCTATTAATGATTATTGCATTCCAAATTGGAAATGCTCAAGAAACGAATTGTGCAGATAAAGAAGGCAAACTTGCAAAGTATTTATTAGAAAGTGATTATGTTAAAGCCAAAGAAGTTTGGAATGATATAAAAATGACTTGTCTTACTTCAAGCGAAAAGTCTTTTCAACTTGGATTACAATTACAACAATATAACATCGAGATTGCTTCAAGAGAAGATAAAGAAAAAGAAGTTCGCGAAATTTTAGGTCTATTTAAATTATACGACAAAACATTTCCAAACAACACTAATGGTAACTTTGAGAAAAGCGCAATGGCTTTATACTTAAACAAAGTTGGAACTAACAAAGAAATCTTCAGTTTGTTAGATCAGGCGTTTGAGTTACAGAAAAAAACATTTCAAAATCCAGAAGCAATTTTTGTTTACCTTCAGTTGTATGTTGAAAAGTATAAATCTGAAAAAGCTACAATTACCATCGAAAAATTATTTAGCAAATACACAGATGTAATTTCACTAATAGAAATGAATAAGGAAACAGTGCCTGCTAATCAAGAAATTTATGATAGAGTTCTTGTTTCTATGGAATCCCTTATGAAAGATTTTTTGGTTTGTGAAAACATTATTTCTCATGCTAAAGTTAATTTCCAAACTAAAATAAACGATGTTTATTGGTTACAATCTGTAGCAAAAATGCTCTCAGTTTCTTGTAAAAACGTACCAATGTTTGAATCGATTGCAGTGGGGTTACATTCTAGAAAACCTTCGGCTAAATCGGCTTATTATCTTGCAACCTACTATTTAAATACACTTAATCAAGAAAAAGCAATTGAGTTTTTTTCGGAGTCAGTGAAATTAGAAAGTGATAAAATGACCAAAGCAACTACAGCTTATACAATTGCGTCAATACTTTCAATAACTGATAAAGGAAAATCAAAAGAAATGGTTCTTACAGCAATTGAAAACAATCCAACTAACGGAAGATACTACATCTTTTTAGGTAATTTATATGCAAATGCGGTTTCAGAATGTGGCACAAACGATTTAGAAAAAAATGCCATTTACAAATTGGCTTCCGATACCGTTTTAAAAGCAATTTTAGTTGAGCCTCGATTAAAAGGAACATCAGAAGAATTGTCTAAATCTTACCTGCAAAAAATGATTAAAACTAAGGCAAATACAAAATCTGTAAAAATTGGTTGTTGGATTAATCAAACAGTGATTTTGTAATGCTATTAATGTTTAAAAAATCACTACCTTTTTCATTTACTGCAATCGTGGTTTTTTTGCTATTTGCTTGTGAAAGTAATTTTAAGGAAGTTCAAAAATCTACTTTTGCAGAGTTTATACCAAGCGGAGAAGCCGATTCTATAAATATAAAATACACCGATTCTGGCAGAATAAAATCCATCCTAATTAGCGATAAGATGTTAGATTATGCCACAGTTGAATTTCCTTTCACCGAATTTCCAAAGGGTGTAAATGTAACTTTGTATGATGAAAATGCAAAGCGAACCTTTGTGACTTCAAAATATGCAGTGACTTTCAAAAACACCGATTTAATTGATTTGCAAGGAAGTGTGAAAATAACAAATGAAACAGGGCAATTATTTGAAACAGAACAATTGTATTTTGATCAAAAAAACGAATGGTTTTACACCGAAAAAAGATATAAATTTACCGATCCAAAAGGAGTAACTTTTGGTGAAGGTGTAGATTTTAGTAAAGATTTTAAAATAATAAACTCTCAAAGTGTAACAGGAGAAGTTGAAAACAATAATTAGACATGAACTATCTTAAAATAACAAAATATATTTATTTACTAATCGGTTTCATAATGGTTTACGATGCAATTTCTAAATGGAGTGATGCTGAAAAACCATGGTTGAGTGTAGTTCTTGCGGGTTTAGCTTTTTTCACTTTTTTCTTTAGAAGTCGTTTTGCAAAAAAATTTGAAGACAGAAAAAATCAAAATAAGCCTAACAATACTTAATGGAAATAACAGTAATCATACTATGTTTATTACTATCTGCCTTCTTCTCTGGGATGGAAATTGCCTTTATTTCATCTAATAAAATTTATCTTGAAATTGAAAAAAAACAAGACACATTTCTTTCTAAAATTTTAACTAAAATTACCGAAAAACCATCCAAATTCATTGCAACAATGCTTGTTGGAAACAATATAGCAATTGTAGTTTATGGTTTTTTTATGGGTGATTTGTTAATGAATTGGATTAATTCTTTAGGATTTCAATTATCTGAATTTACAAATGTTTTACTGCAAACAATTATTTCAACTTTAATAATATTAATTACTTCTGAATTTTTGCCAAAAGTTTTTTTTCAAATTTATTCTAATAGTTTGATGAAATTTTTTGCTTTTCCAACCTATATATTTTATTTGGTATTTAATTATATATCAACCTTTATAATTTGGATATCTGATTTTATTTTAAAAAAATTCTTCAACACAGAAGGTGATTACGTTCCGTCTTTTTTTAGCAAAGTAGAGCTGGGAAACTATATTAATGAGCAAATGAGTTCAGTTGAAGATCATGAGGATGTTGATTCAGAAATTCAGATATTTCAAAACGCATTGGAGTTTTCGGGCGTAAAAGCAAGAGATATCATGACACCACGAACAGAACTTGTTGCGGTAGAAATTTATGATTCAATTTCAGATTTGAGGGAGTTGTTTGTAAAAACGGGTTATTCAAAAATTTTAATTTATCAAAATTCAATAGATGATATTATTGGTTACGTTCATTCTTTTGAGTTGTTCAAAAAACCTAGAAGTATAAAATCGGTAATGATTCCGGTGGAGTACGTGCCCGAAACAATTTTTATAAAAGATGGTTTAAATCTACTCACCAAAAAAAGAAAAAGTGTAGCGGTAATTTTAGATGAATATGGTGGAACTGCAGGAATAATGACTGTGGAAGATATTATTGAAGAACTTTTTGGAGAGATTGAAGACGAACACGATAGCGATGAAGAATTGATAGAGCAACAACTAGATGAAACTTCCTATCTTTTTTCTGCACGTTTAGATGTAGAATATCTCAATCAAGAATACAAACTCAATATCACAGAAAATGATTCCTACGGAACTCTTGGCGGATTTATAGTAAATGCTTCCAAAGAAATTCCCCAAAAAGGCAATCAAATTACCATTGACAACTTTCATTTTGTGATTGAAGAGGCAACAAATACAAAAATTGAAGTAGTAAAAATGACTATTTCCGACTAAGAATAAAAAAAAATCACATTTTATTGTAAATTATAGCCTATCAACTATAATTATTTCATAGATAATTGTATTTTCGCAAACTGAATTAAAAAATTAACATATATAAAAATGGCAGTTTTACAAAAAATTAGAAAACGCTCAGGATTACTTCTATTAGCTATTGGTTTTGCTTTGTTAGCATTTGTTATTCAAGATTTGTTTTCAAATGGAATAAAAAGTCAATCTCATGATGTAGGAAGCGTAAATGGAAAAGACATTGCTTTTGAAGATTTTAGAATTAAAGTAGCAAATCTTGAGAAAGGTGGACAAAACGGACAACCTATAACGCAAACTCAAGCTGCTAATCAAGTTTGGGAGCAAGAAGTTGCGATTGCTTTAATAAATGAGCAATTCGAAAAAGCGGGTATTCGTACTTGTGATAATCATATTGTTGATTTTTTTAAAAAAGACCCTAATATTGGTCAAAATCCAATGTTTTTAAATCAACTAGGAAAATTTGATTTGGCTAAATTTAAAGAATACTTTAAAACTAATCCAGAGCAAGCTCAGGTGATTAAAGACAAAGAAAAAGATGCTGAAATCAATTCTAAATTTCAAATCTACAGCGCAATGATTAAAGCTGGAATGTTTACAACTAATGCCGACGGAAAATTCAAATATGAATTGGAAGCCAACAAAGTTAACTTTGATTACGTTTCGGTATTATATTCAACAGTTAAAGATAGTGATGTAAAAGTTACTGATGCTGACATTTTAGAATACATGCAGAAAAATGAAAAACGTTTCAAATCGGAGGAAACTCGTGAAATAGAATACGTTTTAATTGAAGACAAACCATCTGCAAAAGATGAAGAAGAAATGAAAGCTAAAATCAACGCACTTTTAACAGGTAGTGTTGAATTTAAAGATGGTAAATATGATACTATTCCTAGTTTCAAAAATGCTACTGATGTAGCTGATTTTGTTGGTGCAAATTCTGATAAACCTTATGACTCTACTTATGTAACTAAACAAACCTTACCTGCAGAACATGCAGATAAATTATTTGCTTTACCTTCTGGTGAAATCTACGGACCTTACATTAACGGAAACTACTATTGTATTTCTAAAGTGATGGGCAGAAAAGTTGGTGACCAAGTTAAATCTAGTCATATTTTGATTAGTTGGGTTGGTGCAGAAAGAGCTGCTCCAAAAGAAAAAAGAACAAAAGAAGAAGCTAAAGTAAAAGCAGATGCTTTATTAGCTCAAGTTTTAGCGAATCCTTCAATGTTTCAAATGATAGCATTTACAAATTCTGAAGATCCATCAGTGCAACAAAATGGAGGCGATATGGGTTTCATCTCAAGAGAAACTGGTTTTGCTAAAGGATATAAAGATTTTGTTTTTAACAATCCAGTTGGAAAAATTGGTATAGCAGAAACAGAATTTGGTTACCATATTATTAATATAACCGACAAGCAAGATGCAATTCGTTTGGCTACTGTAGCTCAAAAGATTGAGCCTTCTGAGCAAACTACAAACGAGGCATATACAAAAGCAACTCAATTTGAAATGGATGCAAACGGGAAAGATTTTGCTACTGTTGCTAAAGCTGCTAAACTTGCTGTAAACCCATCCATAAAAGCCAAACCGATGGATGAAGCTTTTGGGGTTGCTGGCAATCAAAGACAAGTTATAAAATGGGCTTTCAGTGATGATACTAATATAGGTGATGTAAAAAGATTTGAAGTAGTTAATGTTGGAAATGTTATAGCTCGATTGAAAAAAATCAACGAGAAGGGTTTAATGACTGTTGAAGAGGCAAAACCAATGGTTGAAAGCATTATTAAAAACAAAAAGAAAGCTGAAAAAATAATGGCTAAAATGAAAGGTTCTTCATTAGAAGCAATTGCAAAAGCTAATGCCACTACTGTTCAAAATGCTCCTGCTGCATCTGTTGATAATGCTGTTTTAGCAAATGTTGGCGCAGAACCTAAAGTTGTTGGAACTGCTTTTGGAACGCCAGCAAACAAAGTATCTGCTCCAATCGAAGGAAATTCAGGTGTTTATGTTATCAAAACAAAATCAGTTGCTAAAGCACCAAAACTGCCTAAGTATGACGATTATGTAAATAAATTGAAGGCTAATGCAGGTCAAGCCTCAGGAAGAGTTTTTCCAGCTTTGAAAAGCAATGCAAAAATTGATGATAATAGATTAGAATTCTACTAGTAGATTCTGTTTGTAAATGATATAAAAAATCCCGATTCAAAATCGGGATTTTTTATTTTTTATAAAATCATGTCTTTATACGGAATTACAACTTTGTATCCTTTGTCGTTGAAATAGTCAGTAGGATTTTCTTTAGATATTGCTAAAACAAAATCACCACCCCAAGCACCAAGACTTTTAATAACGCCACGAAAATCATCAAACAAAGCCTCTTGAACCGTTTGGAGTTCCAATACGTTACTCATTTCTATTTCATGTTTTTGTAGAGCTAAAGCAAATTCTTTTGGTTCGGTTGCATCAATAACTGTCTTTGTTATTGAATCAATTATTTTTACTGTTTTTTCAATATCACTTTGTTTGCCTAAGTAAGAGGCAATTGCCTTTTTACTGCTTTGTTTTTTGTTCAAATACACAAAATGTATTTTATCAATAAAATCTGGCTCAAATATTATTTTTTCTACTGTTGGTTTTTCATTGACTAATTGGTAGATAATAGCGGAATCATTTTGTGCACAAGCCAAGTCGTAACCACTTCCGCCAAAACTTCTTTTAAGTAATTTGTAGGCATCAATTTCTAACCATTGTGCAATGTTATTGATTAAAGTAGAAGAAGTGCCCAAACCCCAAAATTTCGGAAAAGTAAGTTCTGTTGTAATTTTATAACCCTCTGATTTTGTAATAAAGTCAGAATTCATCAGAAACGCTTCATGCAAAATCTCAATTAAAGTGTTTTTTATGTTGTGAATTTCATCATATTTTTTCTTTTCTATGATACTAGAAAAAGGAATGTTGTCTTCAAACCAAATACTTCCATCATGGTCATGACTTCTCCATTGAATAACTTCATTTTTTGATGATTCAATAATTAAATTCTGACCAAATTTTGTTGGCAGAGCTAGTGCTTTTGCACCATCAAGAACTACATATTCTCCTGTAATTAGTAATTTCCCGTTGCTGTAGAATTTTTTTTTCAT
>JAIFLT010000037.1 GCA_020048955.1 Flavobacterium sp. | reverse complement strand
CCAATAGTAATCAGCGCAATAGCTATTATATTGGTTAATGGATGTTCTAACATTGTTAATCTTAGTTCTGGAATTTTCATAGCACCTTCAGCAGAAAAGGCTTTCATTCCCACTTCAGAAATAAAATACAAAATTAATCCAACTACTAATTGTATATGAGTTGCTATTAAAGCAAAAAGAGCTATTTTTCTATCTTTAGCTGTAAACTCTTTTTTGGAAGTCATTCCTATAACTGAATTAACAACCGCAAGTACTAATAATAAAAGCGCTAAATATGCCCAGCCCGAATGAAATTTTTGAATGAAATTATACATAGAAATTTGTTTTTTGTTTTAACAAATATAGAAAAAGAAAAAAACTCTTTTACATTTTTTGTAAAAGAGTTTTTAAAATTATGAAAAAATTATAATTAGTTGAAAGTGTATCGAACACCAACTTGCATTTGCCATCTAGAAGAATTCAATCCAGAATCATCAATTTGATTTTTAGTTGCATCAACATTAGGATTAAAACGGAAAGTAGGTTGTCCAGCACCATTAACAGCTACAAAATCTAACAATTGAACTTGGTCAAAGGTTGCAAAATAACGTTTTCCCCAGTCTTTATTTAATAAGTTTGTAAAATTAAATATATCTGCTGTTAATTCAAAAGTATGTTTTCTTTTACCAGTATAGAACGAAATTTCTTGTGCGAATTTCATATCGATAACATGACTCCATTTTAATCTATCACCATTTCTTTCTGCATATTGACCTCTACGAGAACTTAAATATTCATCATTAGCAATATAAGCATCTAATGCTTGCCATTGCTGTTGCGCAGTTAAATTTGTAACAGGATCGTTTACTAAAATAATTTCACTTTGATTTGCAGGAACATAAATTAATGCAGATTCAGAGAAAGTATCTCTTAAGATATTACCATTATCATTATAAACATAACTAAATGGTGTGCCCTCTGCTCCTTCATAGTAGAAACCTAACCTTGTTTTAATGTTTTTATTCCACTTAAATGTAATTAGCCCATTACTTAATAGTCTTGTTCCTTGTGAAAAATCTGACATTGAAACACCTCCTACTTTATTAGAACCATTCACTGTTTCAATATTATTCCATTGAGAACTATTTTGAGAAGATGTAGCATCAAACAACACTGTTGATTTACCGTAAGCGTATGTAGCTTGAAGGTTTAAATTAAATCTATTTGCAGTAAATAATTTTGACAATGTAACTGATGTATTATAAGCTTCCCCTTCGCTTGTGTTTGAGGCTAAATAAATTCCTTGATAAGTAGGATCTAAACGAGTAGTACTATAACGAGGTCTATTATCTGGTCCGGTTAAAAATTGTGTTGGTTCTGCTAAATTTAAGTTTTCGTAATTTATTGCTGAAATATTATCATTATAAGTAATATCTGCAGAAACTGTAAACCCAAGCGGTAAACGTTGGTCAACTGCTAAACTTGCTTTAAAAACTTGTGGTAAACGAAAATCTTTTGCAAATAAATCTATATTACCGCCAAACTGACCTGGAGCACCAACATTTCCTGGAAGTGGCCCAAGAGGTGCGCCATTATAATTTAATTGACTATTTACACTTGGATTAGGGTTAAAAACAGGCATACTTGGGTTAGTTACACCGTTAATATCTATAGCTCCTTGTGTTACACCATTATTATTGTATGTGCCTCCAGGCCATACTAATGGAAGTCTTGATGTGAAAATACCAACACCACCACTAATTTGTGTTTTTTTATTACCTTTCACATCATAATTAAATCCTAATCTTGGAGAAATGTGTGCATAATTATCAATTTTTTTACCAACCTCAGCACCTTTTAAATCTTTACCATTAGCATTTAAAATACCTACTGTTCTTGTATTAAAATCATTATTTGTCAATCCGTCTTCCCAAACAGGCACATCTACTCTAAATCCTAAAGATAATTTAATATTATCTGAAAGGCGCATTTCATCTTGAATGTATCCGCCAAGTTGCATAATATCAAATTCGGCTGCTCCTAAAGAGTTATCGCCATCCCCACCAACTAAAGAATATCCTAAACGGAAACGATTAGGTTTTGCATTGTTTAAAAAATCTGATAAACTATTGTATCTGTAATAACCAAAGTTTCTTCCAAAAAATACATTTTTAGAGCTTGAAAATTCATTATTTGTACCAATAGTAATATTATGGATTCCTGTATTTATTTGAAAATTATCTGTTACAGTTAATGTTTTTTGTAATAAAATGTTTGCTGTAGAAAATGCCTCAGACCCTAAGAAAATTGTTCCGCTACCATCTCTAATTTCTATTGCAGGAAATGACTTTCCAATTGGATTTCTGTCATCATTAACGGCTGTGTAACCTATAACTAAATTGTTTGAAAATTTATTATTAAATCTACTATTTAGTTCTAAACTAGTTGAATTTGTTGTTGAAGTAAAATCGATACCTCCATTTGAAAAATTAATAGCTCTTGGAGAAGAATTACTTGGAGATAAATTTATTGCTTTTACAAAACTATGACGTAGTGCTAACTTGTGTTTGTCATTTATATTCCAATCAATTTTAGCAATTAATTTATCACTTGTTAATTTTTGAACTGTATTTAAATAATCTCCAGCATTATAACTGTAATTATTGTTTAAAAAAGAAGTTAAAGTATTTAATTGCTGTGTAGCTAAAGCACCACTGTATGGATTACCACTTGCAATACCTATATTTCCTGTATAATTATTGATATTAAATGGTTGTGGTGTTTCATTATCTTGTCTTTCATAGTTAATGAAATAAAATAATTTATCTTTTTTAATTGCACCTCCAGCTCGAACTCCATAAGTTTTAGCAGTAAAATCTGATAGTTTTTCTCTAGGACTAGAACCTGCTAAATTTGCTGGAGTTTTTCCAGCAATTGACTGATCTCTGTTAAAAAAATATGCAGATCCTTCAAAATTATTATTACCCGATTTAGTTGTTGCACTAATTGCACCTCCCGCAAAACCAGAAATTTTAACATCAAATGGTGCAACACTAACTTGAAATTGATCAATTGCATCTAAAGATATTGGGCTAACACCTGTTTGCCCACCATTTGTTCCATTAGAGGCTAATCCAAAAACATCATTATTAACAGCTCCGTCAATATAAATTGCATTATATCGATTATTTTGTCCGCCAATTGAAATCACATCATCACCACGCAATTGAGCTTGCGGTGTTAATCTTGCAAAATCAGCAATATTTCTGGAAAGTGACGGTAAACCTTGCACCTTTTTAGAATCAATAACGGTTTGGGAACCTGTTTTATTGGAATCAAAAATGTTATCTTTTTTAGTTTGAATTACAACTTCTTCTAACACGCTAGATTCAGATGTTAAAACTACATTGGTATTGAATGTTTCACCTAAAGCTAAATAAATTTCATCTTGTGACTCTGCTTTATAGCCAACAAAAGTAAAAGTGACTTTGTAAGGTCCACCTGTTCTCATGTTAGAAATTCTAAAATAACCTTTTTCATCTGTAGATGCTGAATACTTCGTCCCAGAAGGAGTATGAACTGCTAAAACAGACGCCCCAGGTAAAGTACCGTCTTTATCTTCAACTTTTCCTGACAAAGAAGAGTTAGTATTTCCTTGAGAAAACATTACTGTTGCCATCAAAAGAAACACTATTGAAAATAAATTAGTTGTAACTTTTTTCATGTTGTTTTGGTTTTTAAATTATTTGTGCAAAATTGTAACTTTATTACTTTATGTATGTTAAGTTAATGTTAAGAAAGTATTTTTTATTGCGTTTTTCTTAGTCAATTTTACATTTAGAGAAATTTTTTGTGAAAAAATGAAGCTTTTGTGAAAATCAATAAAAAAACCTCATAATTTTTACATATTGAGGTTGAAATTAAAATTTTTTTTCTAAATTACTTATTATCAAGAAAATGTTTAAGTAAAAAAGAAGTAGAGTTATCATGCTGGCTCACTTTATTAGAATTTATCTCCTCTAAAATTGAATTAGCCAACTGCTTTCCAAGTTCAACTCCCCATTGATCGTAACTAAAAATATTCCAAATAACACCTTGAACAAATATTTTGTGCTCGTATAAAGCTATCAATGAACCTAAAGATTCTGGAGTTAATTTTTGAATTAAAATAGTATTGGTGGGTCTATTGCCAGAAAAAACTTTGAAAGGCAAAAGGAATTCAGCTTTTTCAGTTGAAACTCCTTGTGTATCAAATTCGGTTTTTACTTGCTCTGGTGTTTTTCCGTTTAACAAAGCTTCGGTTTGAGCAAAAAAGTTAGACATTAACTTATCATGATGATTAGTATCGCCGTATAAAGGTTTAACGTAACCAATAAAATCAGTTGGAATCAATTTTGTTCCTTGATGAATTAATTGAAAAAAGGCATGTTGTGAATTAGTTCCTGGTTCTCCCCAAATGATGGTTCCTGTTTGATAATTTACTGGTTTACCATCTCTTGCTATACTTTTACCATTGCTTTCCATAATTCCTTGTTGAAGGTATGGTGCTAGTTTTTGTAAATATTGTGTATATGGAATTAATGCTTCGCTCTCGGCACCAAAAAAATTGTTATACCAAATGCTAAGTAGAGCCAAAACTATTGGAATATTTTTATCAAAAGTTTCCGTTTTAAAATGTTCATCCATTTTATGGGCTCCTTTCAATAAATTAGCATAATTATCAAACCCTACGGCAAGAGAAATAGATAATCCAACGGCGCTCCACAGTGAAAAACGTCCTCCAACCCAATCCCACATTGGAAAAACATTGTTAGCGTCTATGCCAAATTCGGTTACTTTTTGGATATTAGTTGAAACCGCCACGAAGTGTTTGGCAACATCTTCTTGCTGAGCCGTCCCGAATTCTCGGGATAAAAACCAAGATCTAATTGTTTCAGAATTAGTAAGGGTTTCTTGTGTTGTAAAAGTTTTAGAAACAATTACAAAAAGTGTGGTTTCTGGATTTATTTTTTTTATAATTTCATTTACATGATCACCATCTACATTAGAAACAAAATGCACATTTAAATGATTTTTATAATATTGCAACGCTTCAACCACCATTGCTGGTCCAAGATCTGAGCCGCCAATACCGATATTTACAACATCGGTAAATGGTTTTCCGGTATAACCTTTTCTCTCTCCTGAAACAATTTCATCAGTAAAACTTTTGATTTTATTTTTTACTTCAAAAACTTCGGGCACCACATTTTTTCCATCAACAAGTATTACTTCATTTTCTGGAACGCGCAATGCGGTATGCAAAACAGCTCTATTTTCTGTTTGATTGATTAAATCACCTGTAAAGTATTTTGAAATGGCATCTTTTAGATTAACTTCATTGGCTAAGTTTAGCAACAAATCTATTGTTTCTTGATTGACGTTGTTTTTTGAATAATCTACTAAGAAATCGTTCCATTGAATATGAAATTTTTCAGCTCTTTTCTCATCATTTTGAAACATTTCTTTAATAGAATTGTTTTTCATTTTAGAAAAATGATTTTCAAGTTGTTGCCAAGCTTTTGTATGAGTAGGATTAGTATTCTGTAAAGACATAATAGTTGATTTTGAAAGACAAAATTAAATAAAAGATTACAGATAAAGTTACACGAAAATAAAATTGTGTGTATAAAAAGTTATGCAAACGTTGTAGTTGGCAAAAATTAGTTTAATTATAACATTAATTACTGAATTTTAAATCTGCTACACTATCTAAAGCTCTTTTGAGCGGTCTAATTTGTTCTTTAAACCTCGGTAGATTTCTACTCTCCATGGGTTGAGAATTTGGTAGTTTTAGCCGTAGTGCATCTACTTGAACGCCATTTTTCCAGAAGCGATAACATACGTGAGGACCAGACGCTAAGCCGGTGCTACCCACTTTACCTATAATTTCTCCTTGTTTCACTCTTTGCCCTCTTCTTACGAGAATTCTCGACATGTGTAAATATTGTGTAGCATAAGTTTTATCGTGCTTTACTTTTACAAAATTACCATTCCCAGCGGTATAGCCTGCTTGTTCAACAACTCCAGCTGCAGTGGTCATAATTGGCGTTCCTGTTGGTGCACCATAATCGGTTCCTTTATGAGGTTTCCATTTCAATTGTACAGGATGAAATCTGTTTTTAGAAAATTTTGAAGTAATATGAACAAATTTTAATGGTGCTTTCAAGAAAAAGTTCTTTAACGCCTTTCCTTGATCATTATAATAATCTACTTTTCCTCCTCGTTCTTGAATAAATGGAAAGGCATATATTTTTTCTCCTTTATATTCAAAAAAAGCGGCTCTTAGACTATCTACGCCATCATAAATAGTGTCATTTATGTACCTTTCTGTAAAGCTTAAAGCAAATTTATCTCCTTTTTTAGATTTGAAAAAGTCTATAGACCAAGCAAAAACTTTAGTTAGTCTTCCTGATAATGTAGGGTCTATTTTTAATTCTCTTAATGTTTTTGTTAATGGCCCTGTCAATTCACCAGCGACTGTTCTTACTCTAAATGTTAAAGGACGCGATTTTTTAAATCCAACAATAGAGTCTGTCAAATCAACTAAATAATAATCTATTCTATTGGGTTGATAAATTAAATACTGAAGTTTGTTGTATTTGTCTTTTGAGCGTAAACATACATAAGGTCTTTTGTATCCCACAGATGTTGGGAAGGAGTCTTTGATAATTTTTATAATTTCAGATGCTTTTTTTCCGTTTAAATTTTGTTTTTTTAGAATTTTTTCAAAAGTATCTTGTCTGTCAATAGTGTCGAAATGCACATTAAATTGGTCAAAATGAAATCCGTAATCAACTATAGGTTTGTAGGGTTCAATTTCTTCAATAACAAATTCTTCTTGTGCCTTTTTACAAGAAACTAATAAAAATAAAACAACTAAAAACAGTGCTACTTTTTTCAATGCAATCCTTTTACATTAACAATCTTCTCCCCAATTTTTTAACTCTTCTTCACTCCAAAGTTCTGGAAAAAAAATTCTTCTTTGATATTTTGGATGCATGTATTTTTTCCAATCACTTCCGCCAGTTGCCTCACCCGAACCGTGACCACTTTCAATATATTTTTTGGCAGCATTCAAATGTCCCATAACCCAAGTAATATTTACCGTTTTATCATAATGACGCATAGCAGCTACCAAATTAGGGTCTTTCTGATCCTTTTCTGGTAATTCTTTGAATTTTTGCCAAATATTTATAGTGTTATATTCTTCCATATAACGCAAAAATTCGTCTTTATATTTACGTTCAAATTCTAAAATCAGAAATGACTTTTCACCGGTATGATAATCTTTTCCGGCGGCTTGCCAATATAAATGTTCAAAGGCATGCGAATAGGGTGTATTTCTATCGATTGTTGCTCTAAAACGATAGTCAATTAAATTAATTAAGTCTGTTGAAGAAAATTCTATTAATCGGTATTGTGCTGATTGAAAACCACTTGCAGGAGTAAGTGTGTTTCTAAATTTCATATATTGTTCCACTTCCATTCCGTCTCCCATAATATCAAATGAAGTGGTTAACATATCAAAATATCTGCTTATTCTTGTAAGTCTATCTGCAAAAAATTTTGTTTCCAATTGTTCACAATAACATACTTGCTTCATTTCCCAAAGAATCATTTTAAACAATAACTCGTTGACTTGATGATACATAATAAAAACCATTTCGTCTGGCAAAATGGTTCTTTGTGTTTGCAAATTTAGCAAGGCATCTGTTTGAATATAATCCCAATAGGTGATTGGTTTAGACCAAAGCAACCCTTCAAGATGGGTTTCAGTTTTTTGATTTATGGCATCAAATTTTTTTTCTAATTCTTCAATTAAATGAGTTGTTTCTGTGTTCATTTTTTAACTTTTATAGTAAATGGATTTGCCAATCCTTTAAAAGATTCTAAATCTGCTTTTAAAGATCCAACTGCCAAGCTGGCTTTTATCCTTAATGGAAGTTTATTGTCATCATCTGAAATCCAAACCGTTAGACTTTCTTGTTCTTTAAAAACTCTTCCTGATTGTACCAATGGTCTAAAAATCATACATGGAACTGTTCCAAATTTAGTATCTAAATCCTCTCTCCCAATGAATTTTAACTTAAATTTTGTTGTTTCATCATCAAAAAACATATCTATAGCTATAGATTCACCCACTTTTAATTTATCAACATTTGGATGATTTCTTAAATAATAAAAGGTAGACACTATATCTTGAACATTTTCTGGAGCAGTAAATGTTTTATTAGTATCGTTTTTATAATCTTTCACTAAGATAGTATTTTTATCTTGATTAAAAAAGCCTTCTTGATTTTTTGTATATCCACCTTCATCAATTTTTCTTACATATTGATAGGGCTTTCCTGTAACTTTATCAAAATAAGATTCGTAGTTATCGTCTACTTTAAAAAACCATTTTGACATACCAGTTGTATATCCGCGACCAATGGCATGAAAAACTTTCTTGTTATTTTTTGTAGCTTCTTTAACTTCAAGTGTTGCATAACCAGCTGTTACTAATCCGTAATGAATTCTAAATTTAAACCATTCTCCTACATCAAATGCTGATGGACTTTGAGAATCAAAACTCACAGTTAAAAAAAGAAGGGCTACTATAATTATCTTTTTCATTTTAAAATACTTTTAAATTGATTTTATAACTGTAATACAATTTTTGTTCCAAATGTATTAAAACAAAAAATAGGCTCTCCAAAAAGTAGGTAGTTTTTTTGCAAAATCCTTTGCCACGGTAAAAGCACTTTTTTATTTTAGTCTTTATTTTGCTTTGAAGGCAATAATACCAAATGGATTTATAAAATAATGCAATTTATGCCAAATGGCTGTTATAAAACGTTTTAGCGCAGCTTTTTGTCTTTGATAATAACCCTTTTTTATAGTTTTAATATTTAACTATCTTCATTATCTCCTCAATATTTTAACCTAAATAATTAGAAAGTTCGAAAACAGATACAGGTTGTTGTTTTTCTTTATTATTTATCTTTCTAATGTTTTCCCCAGCTCCACAAAGAGTTCCTATGAAGAGCTGC
>JAIFLT010000109.1 GCA_020048955.1 Flavobacterium sp. | reverse complement strand
ATGATATTTGCGAGTCAACTACGCCTACTACACCTAGATTAGTTATCGAGTTTTATGATTTTAATGCCTCAACTGCAACGTTGAAAAATGTCACCAAACTTAAAGTAAAAAGTGATGACGTAGCTGAAGGAATAGTTTTTGATGAGTCACTTACTAATGCAAATAGATATCTGTCAAATTCATCAAAAATATTCCTACCTCTCAAAACTACTGAAGAAACAACAAAGTATAATTTTACCCATAATTTTGGTGTAGTTGGCAGTGAAAATACTGATATTTTGCAGTTTAATTACTCCACGCAAGAAGTTTACATTTCACGCGCTTGTGGTTTTAAAACTTTATTTACATTAAAGCCAACAAATCCTATTGTTACCACAGAACCATTTAACAGCCCTAGTTCTTGGATAAAAAACATTGTAATAGTAAAATCAAACCTTGAAAACGAAAATGAAGTACATGTTAAAATATTCTTTTAGTATATTCTTTTTGGTGATTGTAAAATCAAACCTTGAAAACGAAAATGAAGTACATGTTAAAATATTCTTTTAGTATATTCTTTTTGGTGATTTCGTTTTTGGGAAATGCTCAAGAAGTAATTACTACTGATTCTACCTCAGTAAAAAAAGACAGTATCAAACCCAAAACAGAACGTTATGGTTTGCGAGTGGGTGTTGATTTGTTCAAATTAATACGTTCGTTTTATGAAGAAGACTATCGTGGTATTGAATTGGTTGGTGATTTCAAATTGACCAGAAAACACTACATCGCTGCAGAAATTGGAACAGAAAACAAAACTGTAGATGACGACCGTTTGAACTTTACTACCAAAGGAACCTACCTAAAAGCAGGTTTTGATTACAATGGATATGAAAATTGGTTGGGCATGAACAACATGCTTTATGTAGGTATGCGATACGGAATTAGTTCGTTTAGTCAAACTTTGAATTCTTATACTATTTATAATCCGAATCCTTATTTTGGTCAAGCGCCAGAAATTCCAAAAGGCGAAAAATATAGTGGACTTACAGCGCAATGGATTGAAGTTGTAGCTGGTGCAAAAGCAGAAATGTTTAAAAATTTCTATGTTGGAATGAGTGTACGATTAAACTATTTAGTTTCTAACAAAAAACCAGATGGATTTGATAATCTTTACATTCCAGGTTTCAACAGAACATACGACGGAAAATTTGGTGTAGGATTGAACTACACTATTTCTTATTTTGTTCCTATATTTAAAACGGAGGTTAAACCTAAAGAAGGAAAAAAGAAATAGTATACGAAACATGATAAAATGATAAAAAATCTATTCAATTTAAAAAAAGTAAAAATTTGGGTAATTGGTGTAATGATTTTTTATATTTTATTGTCATATGAGTTATGCTACTTCTTAAGATTTGCAAAAAGTGAAACTCAGAGTCACTATCTTTACTTTTATGCTGTTTTTTCTCAACTATTTATTTATGCTTTTTTATATAAAGCATTGAGAGACATTAAAGTATATTTATTTATTTTTACTATTGGTGTTTTACACCTTTACCTATTTTTCATATTAAAAGAAAATGCATCACTTATTGGTTTGAAAAATAATATAGTTATTAGTCTTAGAAATACAATCATTCTACTAATTATATTTAAGTTCTTACAGTTTGTTAGTTTAAAAACTCAAAATCAAGAATTAGTAAGTATCGGTAGAAATAATAAAGATGTCTATGGAACGAGATACGTAACTAGAGTAGATTACATTTTGGAAATAATCTATATCACAGCAACTTTTATATTATTGATAAAATAGAAAAACTATATCTAACAAGCATTAATTTATCTCCTTCACTCCTTTTACAAAGATAACTTTCATAAACAATTTTTCACCGTCTTTGGTTTTAACCGCTTGAAATTTTGGAGCTAGAATCGTAGCTATAACAAAAGCTACTACCAATATCCAAATTCCTTTCAAATCTGTAAACGCTGAAACAGCAACCTGTAACGGCAAAAAGAAAGCCGCAAAACTTAACATATTGTAAATAAATGATTTTGTTGATTTGCTCATTGAAAATTGTATATTGTATTGTTGTAAATTTTATAAAAGCACTTCGACTGCGCTCAGTGTGACAGATTGCTAACTTTCTTCTGAAACCTGAAACTTTGTTCGTTTACTTCCTTCGTACATTTCATATTTTACCAATCGTGCTTCTAAACTTCCATTAAAAAGTTTGATTTTTCTGGAAGGCTTTAACCCCACATATTTCAATGCTTCTAGGTTTGCCGTAATAAACCAAGCCTGAGTTCCTGGATAATTTTGCTTCATGGTATCGCCCATTTCTCTGTAAAAACGCTCTAAATCAATATCCAAACGTTCGCCATAAGGTGGATTGAAAACCATTTGCAACGGACCAGAAGTTTCTTTTTTAGTGTCAAAGAAATTTTGTTGTTCTACTTTAATGTAGTCTTCAAGGTTGGCGTTTTTGATATTATCTATAGCTTTATTGACAGCACTTGGCGCTTTATCGTATCCTTTTATAGTGTAATGAAATTCGCGTGTGCGTTTCATTAACGCATCAATAATTTGATCAAACAAATCATTATCCCAATCGTTCCATTTTTCAAAAGCAAACTCTTTTCTGTTGATGTTGGCTGGAATATTACAAGCAATCATTCCGGCTTCAATAAGAATAGTTCCCGAACCACACATTGGGTCTAGAAAATCGGTTTTTCCTTCCCAACCTGCAAGCAATAACATTCCTGCAGCAAGAACTTCGTTTATTGGCGCAATGTTAGTTGCTGTTCTATAACCTCTTTGATGCAAAGAATTTCCAGAAGTATCTAAAGCCACCGAAACTTGGTCTTTATCGATATGAATATTGATTCTTAAATCGGGATATTCTTTATCAATACTTGGACGCACTCCAGTTTTCTCACGAAATTGATCTACAATAGCATCTTTAGCCTTTTGTGAAACAAATTGTGAATGTTTAAAAAAATCGGAGTGAATGGTAGTATCAATTACAAAAGTTTGATTGGCATTCAAATACTTACTCCAATCAATTCCTTGAATTCCTTTGTACAGTAACGCATCGGTTTTAGCTCTGAAATAATAAATTGGTTTTAATATTTTTAAAGCAGTTCGCAATGATAAATTGGCTTTATACATAAAACCTTTATCACCTTTAAAACTTACCATTCTTGTACCTATTTCAACATCTTGCGCACATAAAACACGTAATTCTTGAGCTACTATTTCTTCAAAACCAAAGAAGGTTTTGGCAATCATTTTAAAATTTTCCATTTAATGCTGAATTTATTTCAGTATTTGTTTTAATAGTTCAATTGCAACTTCAATCCCGAATTGTCGGGACAATTGCAATTTCAATAAGTAACTAAATTCCAAACTTGGAATAACTTCTGCAAAAATACACTAAATTTGCACGCTAGGAATTTTATGAACAAGAATTAATGCCAGAAACAGATAAACCCGAAACTCGCAACCCGAAACTCGCAAACAATAATTGGTTTGCCTCTTGGTTTGACACACCTTATTACCACATTTTATATAAAGATAGAAATTATCGTGAAGCACAGATTTTCATGGATAATTTGACGCATTATTTAAACTTACCTGAAAAAGCAAAAGTATTAGACTTGGCTTGCGGAAAAGGTCGCCATTCTATTTATTTGAATCAATTGGGTTATGATGTTATTGGCGCCGATTTATCTGAAAATAGTATTGCAGAAGCAACTAAAAATGTGAATGCTACGTTGCATTTTCAAGTGCATGACATGCGAGAAACATTTGAAGATAAATTTGATGCAATCTTTAATTTGTTTACCAGTTTTGGCTATTTTGAAAACGATGATGACAATCTTAAAACATTAATTGCAATTAAAGAAAGTCTTACCGAATATGGATTTGCAGTAATTGACTTTATGAATGTGCATCAAGTTATTCCGAATTTAGTTCCTAATGAAGTTAAAACTGTTGATGGAATTGATTTTCATATTAAAAGATATGTTGCAGATAATCATATCATCAAAGAAATTGATTTTGAAGACAACAATGAAAAATATCATTTTACAGAAAAAGTAAAAGCATTGACGTTAGAAGATTTTCAAAATATGATGCACGATGCTGGAATTTATTTATTAGACACTTTTGGTGACTACAAGTTGAAAAAATTCCATAAAAATACTAGCGAAAGATTAATTATGATATTCAAATAATGAATTACTTATTACCATTACTATCGGTTTTAATAGGTTTTTTTATAGCGATAGCATTAAAACCTAGTGCCAAAAAGAATTTAAAATTACTATTAGCTTTTAGTGGTTCTTTTTTGCTTTCACTAACAGTAATTCACTTGCTTCCAGAAGTATACGAATCTCATAATCATAATGTTGGTATTTTTATAATGCTTGGTATTTTGTTTCAAATAATATTAGAATTTTTTTCAAAAGGAGCAGAACACGGACACGTTCATGGACATGATAAAATGGCTCAAATGCCATGGTTGTTATTTATTAGTTTGTGTATTCATGCCTTGTTAGAAGGTTTTCCCGTTGGTCATCATCACGAATTGGCGCTAGGAATTGCCATTCATCACCTTCCAATTGCCATCATTTTAACCACTTTTTTCTTGAATGCCGAATTAAATAAAACTGCTTTGTTCCTTTTTATGATAACCTTTGCCATAATGACACCGCTTGGAACTTTTATTTCTGATATTTTTCCAGCTTTAAATCAATATTATAATGAGATTACGGCAATTGTAATTGGAATTTTATTTCACATCTCTTCTACAATTATTTTTGAAAGTAGCGAAGGACACAAATTCAATATTGCAAAAATCTCGATGATAATTTTGGGAATTGTTTTGGCTTATTTTATGTAGTTACTAATGAAATATTTATTATTTTTGTATAAAAACAATTCAATCATGGAAACTTCAATTTTGGATAGAATTACAATTAATCCTGATGTATGTAATGGCAAACCTACCCTAAGAGGTATGAGAATTACTGTAGAAACTATTTTGCAATTTTTATCAGCTGGTGATACTGTAGATGCTATTTTAGAAGCCTATCCATTTCTTGAAAAAGAAGATATACAAGCGTCAATTGCTTTTGCACTGAAAAATTTATCTACGCATAAGAATGATATTCAATTGGCAAGTTAATATGAATTTATATTTAGTTGATGTCAATTTACCCAAATATTTTAGGTTCTTTATAACTGATAATTTTCAGTTTGTTTCAGATGTAAATCTTCAAATGAATGATTCTGAAATATGGAATTTTGCATTACAAAATAATCAAATAATACTTATAAAAGACGTAGATTTTTTTAATAGATTTTTGGTTTCAGATGTTTCTCCAAAAATTATTTATTTTCAATTAGGAAATTATTCTCTTAAACAATTGCATTCTTATTTTAATGAAAATTGGTTAAAAATTGAATTAGAAATTAACAAAAACAGAATGATCATTGCTAAAGAAAATCATATTGAATGTATCAATTAATAGTCTATGAACTTCACTAAAACCACTGAGCAATCTTCCAAATACGAGCATTTAGAAAAAATGTCTGTTTCTGAATTGTTGACAAACATCAATAAGGAAGATAAAACTGTTCCGTTGGCAGTTGAAAAAGCGTTGCCTCAAATTGAGTCGTTAGTTTCAAAAGTGGTTGAAAAAATGAAACTTGGTGGACGCCTTTTTTATATTGGTGCAGGAACTTCTGGAAGATTAGGAATTGTTGATGCTTCAGAATGTCCTCCAACATTTGGAGTTTCCTTTGATTTGGTTAACGGAATTATTGCAGGTGGAGATAAAGCCATTAGAAAAGCAGTTGAAAACGCCGAAGACAATACAACACAAGCTTGGATAGACTTACAAGAACAAAACATTTCAGAAAACGATGTTGTTATCGGAATTGCAGCTTCTGGAACAACTCCTTATGTAACTGAAGGTTTGAAAAAATGCAATGAAAACAATATTATAACTGGAAGTATCACTTGCAATGAAGGAAGTCCGTTAGCTTTAACCGCAAACTTTCCCATTGTTGTTGTCGTTGGTCCAGAATTTGTCACAGGAAGTTCAAGAATGAAAGCAGGAACCGCGCAGAAATTAGTTTTAAACATGATTTCAACTGCAACCATGATTCAACTTGGAAAAGTGAAAGGCAACAAAATGGTAGATATGCAATTGAGTAATGACAAATTGGTGGATAGAGGCGTAAAAATGATTATGAGCGAAATTTCTGTTGATTATGAAAAAGCTAGCCAATTATTAAAAGAATTTGGAAGCGTTAGAAAAGCCGTTGAAGGGTTTAAACAATAGTATGAAAAAATCACTAAAAGTAGTTTTACTGTTATCTATAATTTTTGTATTTTTCCTTTTGTTAAGAAAATCTGGAAACAATTCTATTATTGAAGAGAAAGCTAAAGTTAATTTGAAAGATTATCCACAAACATTAGATAGCATAAAATCTATTAAAAAAATCCTTAAAGATAAAAGCATAAAAAAAATTGGAGAAGAATTCACTTCACTTTTAACCGATAAAATTTTTCCCTATTGGTATGGTACAAATTGGGATTTTAATGGAACAACACAAAAACCAAACGAAGGAAAAATTGCTTGTGGCTATTTTGTGACAACCACATTAAGGGACATTGGATTAGATATTAACAGAGTTAAACTTGCTCAATGTGCTTCTGAACAAATGATAAAAAAATTAGTAAGTGAAGATAATATTTATCGGTTTTCTAACAAATCAATTGAAGAATTTGAAACTAATTTAAAACAGAATGGCAATGGAATTTATGTCGTTGGCTTAGATAATCATACTGGTTTTGTTCTATTTTCTGACGAAGGAAGTTTTTTTATTCACTCAAGCGGTATTTCACCATACAAAGTTGTAAAAGAAAAACTTACGGAATCGATTTTAATTGTAAAATCAAAATATCGAATTGTAGGCAAATTATCTTCAGATAAAGAGTTACTTTTGAATTGGGTTAAATAATAAACTTAAAACTAAAAATTATGAAAAAAATACTATTAACATTCGCATTATTACTTTCTGTACTTTCTTTTTCTCAAGAAATCAATCTTGAAAGAGGTAAATATTATGTAAACGGAAGCCAGATTTCTACCAGAGAAACCAAACAATTGTTGGCTTCAAATGCTGAGGCATTAAGCAAATTCAAATCTGGATTGAGTAAAGAATCTGCTGGTGGTTTCCTTATCGGATTTGGTGGTGCATTAGTTATTACCGATTTAGTTGTAGGACTTGTTTCTGATGTAAATTATCCCACAGCGGCAACTTATGTTGGAGCCGGAGCATTAATAGTTGCAATACCTGTCTTATCTGGAAAAAATAAAAAAATGAAAGAAGGAATTGATTTGTATAATAGTGGTTTGAAAAATACCGGTGAAACAAATTCAAATTTTGAAGTAAACTTAATAGGAAACCAAAGAGGTTACGGCATCCAAATTCGTTTTTAATATGGCAACCAACAAAGATCTTTTGGCTAAAGGTTTAAAGTATTTATTTGGTGCTTTGCCATTGATGTTTATTGGACCAAGCATAATGTATAATGCATTCATGAACAAGCATACTAATTGGCATTACTTGATTTTAGCGATTGGTTGTGTGCTTTGCATTACATCAGTATACTTAGCATTTAGAGGACTAAAAATAATGACTGACGCACTTTTTAACGATGGAAAATAATATATATCTAGAAAGCGTTAAAAAACAAATGTTGTACTACAAGACGATTGCGGAAAAAGCAATTGATCAACTTGAAGAGGAACAACTTTTTTTTGTGGCTAATGATGATACAAACTCAATAAGTATAATTATTAATCATATATCAGGAAATATGCTTTCGCGTTGGACCGATTTTTTAACTACAGATGGAGAGAAAGAATGGCGCAATCGCGATAGTGAATTTGAACCAAGTATAACGTCAAAAGAAGAATTATTGAATGTTTGGAACAAAGGTTGGAATTGCTTTTTCAAAGCGATAAATGAATTAAATCCTGAGGAACTAACTACTATAATTTACATTAGAAACGAAGGTCACACTGTTATTGATGCTATTAATAGGCAGTTATGTCATTATCCTTACCATATTGGACAAATTGTTTTTTATGCCAAAATGCATAAAGAATCTGAATGGAATTCACTTTCAATTCCTAAAAACAAATCCAATTCTTATAATAATGATAAATTTGCCAAAGAGAAAACCATCAAGAATTTTACTGATGATGAACTAAACAAGTTAAAACAATAATGAAAAAAATAACAATAGTCCTTTTAACGTTAGCCCTTTTTGCTTGCCAAAACAAATTGGAGTGCAATCCAAAAGAGTTTAAAACTGGTACATTTGAGTTCATTCAAGAAGTTAATGGTAAAAAAGAAATTACAACATTTGAACGAACAGATAAATTACAAATTGAAACCTACAACGGAAGAACTGATACAGCTTCAGTTCGCTGGGTAAATGACTATGAATTTATTCTTCAAAAATTACATCCTAGAAATAGGGCTGAAAAAAAAGCTATTTCTATGCGCTTCATTTCTACAAAAGGAAAAACCTATACCTTTGAATATTCTTTTGTTGGGGAATCAAAAAAACAAATGGGAACTGTAACAAAAATCGATTAATTCCGTAAAATCACTTTAACAATAATTTTTTAAACTAACCAATGGAAGTATTATTTACCACAGATGCACTAATTGCACTTTTTACATTAACCTTTTTAGAAATCATTCTTGGTATCGATAACATCGTATTTTTATCCATTGTATCAGGAAAATTAAGAGCCGAAGACCAACCAAAAGCTAGAAGAATTGGGCTATTATTAGCTATGGTTTTTCGTATCATTTTACTTTTCGGAATTACTTGGGTAATGAGTTTGAAAGAATCTTTTTATGATTTCGATTTCGGATTTTTCTCAGGTGGAATTTCAGGACAAAGTTTAATCATTTTTGGTGGAGGATTGTTTTTGTTATACAAATCGGTATCAGAAATTCATCACAAATTAGAAGGTGAAGAAGAAGCAAGCAATGGTAAAGCAAGTAATAGCCTATCGTCAGCAATCATACAAATAGCTTTACTAAACATTGTTTTCTCTTTTGATAGTATTTTAACAGCCATTGGTTTAGTAAGTTCTGCCGAACCACCAAAAGGTTTTGGACCCGCTGGAGCCATTGAAATTATGATTCTTGCTATTGTTCTTTCTATAGTAGTAATGCTTGCCTTTGCCGGACCCGTTTCAAAATTCGTTAACGAACATCCGACGATACAAATTCTTGGACTTTCGTTCTTAATCCTAATTGGAGTAATGCTTCTAGCAGAAGGTTCTCATTTAGCACATTTCAGATTTGGTAATGATGTTGAAGTTCATAGCATACCAAAAGGATACTTATATTTTGCCATTTTCTTCTCATTGTTTGTAGAATTCCTGAACTTAAAAATGAAGAAAAGCAGCAAAAAACCAGTTCAATTACATAATAGCAAAATCATTGACGAAAAACTAAAAGATAATGATATTACAAATTAATTAGGGAACTAAAGTTCAATTACATAATAGCAAAATCATTGACGAAAAACTAAAA
Source organism: Flavobacterium sp. (assembly GCA_020048955.1). Lineage (GTDB taxonomy): Bacteria > Bacteroidota > Bacteroidia > Flavobacteriales > Flavobacteriaceae > Flavobacterium. The sequence goes on along the minus strand of JAIFLT010000109.1, from coordinate 6,718 downwards.
GATAATGATATTACAAATTAATTAGGGAACTAAATATATAAAAAATGGTGATTGAGACTCTCAAAATCACCATTTTTTTTTTATTAATTCAAAAGAAATACCAAAGACAATCTCTATATTTTCCAGTTGTATCAACATCTATTCCTTCCGCATTTAGACCCAAGAATTTTGTTAGAAAAAAACAAAATCATGTTAGAATTTAAAGGAGCTTTAACCGAACAAAAGGTTTGTTTGTTGAGGTTTAGGCATTAAATCAATAAATAGATTATTAAAGTTAAATAGTACACTATTTTTAGGATAATAAATAGAGACAGCAAACAAGAATTAAAAACTTCAATTATCATGGGGATTATTCAAAAAACAATATTTTTTATACAAATGATGTATTCATGGGATTATTCAAAAAACAATATTTTTTATACAAATGATGTATTCATGCGAGCATAAACAATAAATACTATATTTGTATAGTAAATAATGCGAAACAAACCTTCGCCAATCTACCCAATTTTGGGTGCATATACGAAAGTTGTATCGCCTATATACAAGTTGGCAGTAATTTTAACCAAAAAAGACGAATTTAATAACTTAATAATTTTAAAATGATAGATCCAGGAACTGGTTTAACAATATTAGGTAGTGCAATTGGTGGTGCAAAAATTGCGGAAAAAATTCTTGGACCAACATCCGATTATATTGGAGAGCAAATAAAAGAATGGACAACTAAAAAAGTAAATAATACAGCTAATATTTTTAAAAATGCTCAAAAAAAATTAGGTGAAGATATTAATATTGATGGCAAAGTTCCTCCAAAAGTTTTAAAAGGAATCTTAGAAGACGGAGCTTGGTGTGAGGAAGAATTACAAATTGAATATTTTGGTGGAGTTTTAGCATCATCAAGAAGTGGGATATCAAGAGACGATAGAGGTGCTTATTTTACTTCTTTAATTTCACGTTTAACTACATATCAGTTAAGAACGCATTATTTATTTTATAAATGCTTAAAGGCAAATTTTGAGGGAGAAAAAATAAATATTGGGAATAATGATGATAGAAACAAACTGCAAATGTTTATTCCAATGCAAACTTATTATCAAGCTATGGATTTCACAAATGATGAAATTCCAAACATAGCAAACCTAATGTCTCATTCAATGTTTGGACTTGTTAAAGAAGATTTAATTGGACAACATTTTAATTATGGTGGTGTTGAATATTTAAAAAAGTTTTTTAGTGAAGTTCCAAATCAAGGAATAATCTTTTATCCAACAGCTCTTGGAGTTGAATTAATGATGTGGGCATACGGGTATGGAAAAAAACCACTATCAGACTTTTTTAATAATGATATTAAGTTTGAAAATGAAAAAGAAATAATTTGTGGCAATTCAATTCCTGTAAAAAAATAAGAAAAAAAACTACTGCCAACAGCAGTTTTAAGAAATGGCGAGGCACGGGATTTATCAGAAATTGGAAAGGTAATTAATTAAAAGTTTTGTTTACATTTGTAAAGGCTTGGTCTTGGTTCATCGCCACTTCTTGAAGCCACGAAACGTTGGCAGAAAGTTAGGAAAATCGCTGAAATCAAGACAAATAAAAATAAAAAAAACACATGCAAGTTGAACCCATAATTAACGCAAGATTCAAACAATTTCGAATCAAAAATGAACTAGAAAATATTGTTGATGGTATAGCATTTGAAAAATTTGTAAACTATACAATTTTCACATTACATCAACCCGAAGCATTCAATGTAGATTCTGAACTTTTAGAATTTGTTAGTGTTGGAGGTAGTTCAGATATGGGTATTGATGGAATTGCGGTAAAAGTTAATGATATTATAGTAAAATCTAAAGAAGATATTGATGACATTGTTAATGTTAATAATAAAAATAGTAAAAAGAGAATAAGCGTAGAATTTATTTTTATTCAATCAAAATATAAGCCTAATTATGACAAAGGTGAGTTAAATAATTTTGTAGATGGGGTTAGAGATTTTCTATCTGAAACTCATAATTTTCCTATGAATGAAGAAGTTAAAGCTCAGCTAAAATTGAAAGAACATTTGTTAAGTGACAATCTCAGTATAATGTGGGATACAAATCCAAAAGTAACTTTATATTATGTTACAATGGGAAGATGGCAAGAACCAGAAGATTTGCTAGGAATTAGAAAACAATTTATTAAAGATATACAAACTCTAAATATATATGATAATGCAAACTTAACTTTTGTTGATAGTGCAACTTTAAAAGAATACTATGACAGTATACAAAATACCTTTAATGTAACTATTGATACAAGACATATTATGCCATTGACAGATGTAAATGGTGTTGAAAATTCTTGCTTATCAGTAGTTTATGGAAGTGAATTACTTAAATTAATTAGTTATGAAGGTATAATAAGAAAATCTTTATTTTACGATAATGTACGAGATTTTCAAGGTTCAAATCCTGTTAACGCTGAAATTCACAATACTATAAAAAATAGTCCTGAAAAATTCATCATTTTAAACAATGGAATTACAATAGTTTGTGATGAATTCAAGCAAAATAACACAAAAATTTCAATTTTTAATCCACAAATAGTAAATGGCTGTCAAACAAGTCACATACTTTTTGAAGCTGATAAACTAGGATTAGATATAACAAATGTTCCAATTTCAGTAAGGTTCATTAGTACAACTGATGAAGAAATTGTTAATGAAATTGTAAGAGGAACAAATAGACAGAATATCGTTTTAGAGGAAGCGTTTGAAACTACAAAAAAATTCCATAAAGATTTGGAAGAATTTTTCGCAGCTTATTCACAAGATTATGATACTATATATTACGAAAGACGTTCACGACAATTTCAAAATAATCCGACAATCAAACAAACTGAAAAAATTAACCTAAGAGTTTTAACTCAATATTTTGTTGGTATATATTTAAATAAACCACACAATGCACATAGACACGAATCTATTCTTTTGAAAGATTTTAATGATAAAATTTTTCAAGATTTTCACTCAAAACTTCCTTATTTCGTTACAGCTTATACTTTCATAAAATTTGAAAAATTTCTAAGAGAAAATAAAGTTGATAAAATAATTAGAACTTATAAACCTCATATATTAATGATGTTTAGACAGTCAATTGGCGGTTATGTACCATCTTTCAACAAAGAAAATTTAGTCGATAAACACTCAAAATTAATTTTAGATGTTCTTGCTGATAATGTCAAAACAAATAAAATATTTAATGAAATTATACAGCTTTTTAAAGACTCGATAAATAAATGGGAAAATGAATTAGGAAACTCGAAAAGAGCAACAAAAGATGTTGAAAAGTTCACATTATTTCTTATCGATGAAGTGAATTCAAATTTTAAAATTTCTGAAAACATTGATACTAAAAAAACTAACAATATATATACAGGAACAGTTTTAAATTCTATAATTGACAAATTCGGTAAATATTATGGTTTTATATCTAAAGAGCCTGAAAACATATTTTTCCATTCTAAAGATAATGAACACATTGATTTTAATTCGATAAAAGGAAAAAGAGTAATATTTGAAATTCTTCCTGAAAGAAAAGGTAAAACAGAACAAGCAAAAATTAAAAGTGTAATATAACCTTCTGCAAAAAGCAGTTTGCAAAAATGGCGGGTTTTGGGCTTAATTTAAAGTTGGTTTTGTACTTTTGATTTTCAGTGTTTAATCGAAAGTTTCGGTCTTACAAATCCGCCACTTCATAAATATGGAAAACGTTTAGCCCACACCATAGAGCTACACAAACCGCATAAAAAGAAAATAGAAAATCATAATTAAAGAAAAGTGTTTTGCTATCGCAAAACACCTTTTTATTTATTATATCAACAAAAATTGAATATTTAAAATCGTAAAAATTAACTACAATTAAAGAAAAGTGTTTTGCTATCGCAAAACACCTTTTTATTTATTATATCAACAAAAATTGAATATTTAAAATCGTAAAAATTAACTACTTTTGCCTTACGAAAAAAAACAAATTAAAGAAAATATGCCAATACCACAAATGACAAATGCTCAAAATTCTAAAAATGATGAATTTTACACACAATACGAAGATATTGAAAAAGAAATAATGTCATATTTAGATTTTGATTCAAATTTATTTGAAGGTAAAACTGTTTTGTTACCTTGTGATGACCCTGAATGGAGTAATTTCACGAAATTTTTTGCTCAAAATTTTGAACATTTCAAACTTAAAAAACTTATTAGTACAAGCTACGCTCCTGATAGTAAAAATTTCAAAAGTAATTATCAACCAACACTTTTTGAAGTAAACGACCCACAATTTGACGAAAAAAAGACAATAAAAAATGGTAAAATATTTACTCTTACTCGTGACAAATCGGGAGACGGAAAAATTGATGTAAACGATTTGGAGTGGAAGTATTTAGAAGGAGATGGTGATTTTAAAAGCAAGGAAATCATAAAATTACGGGACGAAGCTGATATTATTATTACTAATCCACCATTTTCGTTATTTCGTGAGTTTTTATCTTGGATTCTTGAAGCTCAGAAAAAATTTGTCATTATAGGAAATATGAACTCTATAACTTACAGAGAAGTTTTTCCTCTTATAAAAAACAACGAAATTTGGCTTGGTGCGGGAAAAAATGATGGACGAAACGTTTGGTATGAAGTTCCTGATAATTATGATAGTTTTCACAAAGAAGAAAATGGTAAAAAATATGCTTTTGTAGCAGGAACTATCTGGTTTACAAATATAGACCACGGCAGAAGACATCAACCACTACCTTTAATGACAGAAACCGATATTGTTAAGTTTGTTACAAAAACACCTTTTGAAAAGTATGAAAATTATGATGCAATTGAAATACCTAAAGTAAAACAAATACCAAGTGATTATGACGGAATTATGGGCGTTCCAATCAGTTTTTTAAGCAAACATTCACCTGAACAATTTGAGATAATTTGGCAAGCAAGTGGCAATACTAAAGCTTCCGCACCAAAAGAAATTTTGGATATATTAAATTATTTGCCACATTCTAAAGATAAAGGTGGCGGTGCAGTTCTTAATGGTAAAATGAAGTTCGGTAGAATATTAATAAAACACAAGAAAACAAACAAATGAAAACAATATTAAGAACAGATATAACAATTAAGGATATTTGTAACGGTTTTGAATATAACGAACTTGAAGGAAAAGGTCTATTTGGTTTATCGGGTAAATTGACTATTCAACCTGAATACCAAAGGAACTATATTTATGCTGAAAGTAAAAAGGATATTGGTGTTATTGAATCTATTTTAAAAGGTTATCCATTAGGGTTAATTTATTTTAATACTGTTGAGAAAGACAAATTTGAAGTACTAGACGGACAACAACGCATTACAAGTTTTGGTAGATATGTATTAGGGAAATTTGCAGTTAAAGATGAAAGCGGAATGCAACAATACTTTAGTAGTCTTGCGAAAAACTTTCAGGAAAAAATTTTAGGGACAAAACTTTTAATTTACGAATGTGATGGAACAGAAACTGAAATTAAAGAGTGGTTTAGAACAATTAATATTTCAGGTGTTCCTTTGACAAATCAAGAATTGCTAAATGCAATATATTCTGGTCCATTTGTTACATTGGGTAAAGAAGAATTTAGTAACAGTCAAAATGCTAACATTCTAAAATGGAGTGCTTATATAGTTGGTAGTGCAAATCGTCAGCAATTTTTGGAATGTGCATTGGATTGGGTTAGTAAAGGGAATATAGATGATTATATGAGTAGACATCGTTTCGATACAAACATAAATGAATTAAAAACCTATTTTAATACTGTAATTGATTGGGTTTCTAACAAATTTATAGATGTTGAAAGCGAGATGAAAGGTCTTGAATGGGGTAGACTTTATGAAACATATAAAAAACAACCATACAACCCAGAGCTAATTTCAGAACAAGTCAGACAACTATATGCCGACCCATATATTAAATATAGAAAAGGGATTTTTGAATATATTTTAGGTGGTCTAACAGACACAAAACTTTTAGAAGTTCGTGTATTTGATGAAGCAACAAAAAAATCTACTTATGCTAAACAAACAGCAGAAGCGGTAAAAAAAGAAGTTTCAAATTGTTCATATTGTGCAATTGGACACGACTCAAATAAAACAAAAATTTGGAAACTTACCGAAATGGACGCAGACCACGTAACAGCTTGGAGCAAAGGCGGAGCAACCGACACTAAAAACTGTGAAATGTTGTGTAAATCGCATAACAGAGCAAAAGGAAATAAATAAGGCTACCAAAAGAAAGCCCTAAAAAATAATTCAAAATTAAATAATTGGCTTACCGAAAGGTTAGCCAATTATTTTATTATCAATTTTGTAAAAAAAAAACATTTTTTATTATTTTTGGGTTAGTATTAATTTAAAACCCAAAAATTATGGCATCTACTTCCGAAACAGGACACGCAAAAAACGTAGCAAACTTTCAAGATTTAATTGAGTTCGTTACAGGGTATGGAGCAACTTACAACCCATCAAAAAACAGTCTAAAACTTCCGCAACTTATTGCACTAAAAGCATCTGCCGAAGGCAATTTAGCAGACGTTATTTCAAAAAACACAAATTACAACAATAAAGTAAATGAACGCATAACCGCTTTCAGCGGTTTAAAATCATTTTCTACTCGTTTAGTCAATGCGTTGCAAACCACCGATGCAACACCCG
>JAIFLT010000099.1:9935-10284 GCA_020048955.1 Flavobacterium sp. | reverse complement strand
AGGTGTTTATCTCACAATTGTTTTTGTTTTTCATCGGAGTTCGATGATTTTCAATTGCTTGCGCAAACTTGTTGTTAATGGCGATTTCATAATTTATTTTGTGTTCTGCAATCTGTAATTTTAAATCTGTAATTTTAAATCTGCCATCTGTAATCTGCCATCTTCCATCTTCCATCTTCCATCTTCCAACTTCCATCTTCCATCATCCATCATCCCTCTTCCCTCTTCCCTCTTCCAACTTCCCTCTTCCATCTTCCATCTAAATCAAGTTGCCCATTCGTTCAAAACTTCTTTAATATTCCATACTCCATTGGTATTTTCAAATAAGAAAAAACTACCAGAATTGTGT
>JAIFLT010000099.1:0-9930 GCA_020048955.1 Flavobacterium sp. | reverse complement strand
TCTAAATCAAGTTGCCCATTCGTTCAAAACTTCTTTAATATTCCATACTCCATTGGTATTTTCAAATAAGAAAAAACTACCAGAATTGTGTTCTATACTTCTATAAAAAGCCACTTTTACTAAACAATATTTTTGTGCAAAATACATGGGTTTACTTACAATCATTAATCTTTGATTGTTGTCGTGAAACCTATCAGAAACTTTTTGAAACTCTTCCAAACTCAAACAATTATTGACTTTACTCTTTAAATATTGATTTTGATTTGTAAAAAGCACATCAAATTCTTTTGCCCAATTTTCGTTAAGTTTGATATTAATTTGATTTTTAATTTCTTGTGCGTTTTTCTTTAGTAAATCGTTTTTAGCAATTACTTCTAAAGTTTCTTCATTATTGGGTGCTTTATTGCAGTAGAAACTCAATAATTGCAATCTGTTTTTTACAATTACTTTTTCGTTTTGGTAATATTTAGTCAATAAAATTTTTAGAATTGTAGCATCTTGATTTTCTTGTGCTTGTACAAAAGTAATGCTGAAAATAAAAGCAATAAAAAACTTAATTGTAACGTTCATTTTATGAGTTATTTAATATTCAAAGATAAAAAAATGATAGATTAGTTTTGCAAAAAAATTATATGAAATAGAATTGCATGAAATTTGTATATTTGTAAATCTAATATTATATTAAATGACTACTTTAACTATTAAAATAAATGAGCGTTCTAAAAAAGGGAAAGCTTTTCTTGAGTTTGCAAAAACATTTTTTGCAGACGAAAAAGAAGTTAAAATAATTGAGTCAGATTCAAAAAAGAAGTTGGAGAAAACAATTTATAGTAAACAATTTACTAAAAAAATTAAAAAAGCTGAAGAAAATATTAAAAATGGTGATGTTATAACATTAAATCCTAATGATATATGGGGAAGTTTAGGATTGAAATAACAAAAGAAGCTCAAAAAGATATTGAAAAACATTTTAAATCTGGAAATAAAGTTTCAATTAATAACATTTCCAAAATTTTAATCGAACTTATAGATAATCCTTATGAAGGAATTGGAAGGCCAGAGCAATTAAAATATGAGTATTCAGGCTATTGGTCTAGAAAAATTAATCAAAAAGACAGATTAATTTATAGAGTAGAAGAAGAAATTATTACAATTTATATAGTTTCTGCAATGGGACATTATTTTGATAAATAAAATGAAGTTCCTAAGAATATTACTTTTTCCAGTTTCCATCATTTACTCAATTGTAACTTCCGTTAGAAATTACTTATTTGATATTGGTGTTTTAAAATCATATTCTTTTAATATACCCATAATTGCAGTCGGAAACCTTAGTGTTGGTGGAACTGGGAAAACCCCTCAAATTGAATATTTAATTCGTTTGCTTACGCCAAATTACAAAATTGCAACACTAAGTCGGGGTTATAAAAGAAAATCGGAAGGTTTTGTTTTGGCAGATTCAAGTTCAAATGCTGAAATTTTGGGTGATGAACCTTTTCAAATTCATCAAAAATTTCCGAATATCCATGTTGCTGTTGATGCTAATAGAAAAAATGGGATTGAGCAATTATTAAAATTAGATGATAAACCAGAGGTTATTTTATTAGATGACGCTTTTCAGCACAGAAAAGTTAAAGCAGGATTTTACATTTTGTTGTCTTCTTATGATGATTTGTATTATAATGATTTTATATTGCCAACAGGAAATTTAAGAGAAAGTAGAAGCGGAGCAAAAAGAGCCCATGTGATAATTGTCACCAAATGTCCCAAAGATATATCGGAACTTGCACAAGAAAAAATCAAACAAAAAATTAATTTGAATATTCCTATTTTCTTTAGTTACATTGATTATGATGACAAAGTTTACAGTCAAAATGATTTTATAAATGTAAGTGAAATAAAGTTAAAGGATAAATTATTGATAGCAGGAATTGCAAAACCTGAACCCTTTTTTGCCTATTTGCAGGTTGAAAAAAATGTAAAACTAGTTTATCCAGATCATCATCATTTTTCAGAAAAAGATATTGAAGAAATTAAAAATAAAGCAAACAATAAGTTAATTATCACAACAGAAAAAGATTATGTTAGATTGAAAAGTTGGAATTTGAAGAGTCTTTATTATTTACCAATAAAAAGTAGTTTCATTTCTAAAAGTGATGATTTTAACCAAACAATTTTAAATTATGTGGGAACAAGTACAAGAAACCGTTAATTACATCAAAAAAAAAACAGGTTTCACACCAGAATATGGAGTAATCTTAGGTTCAGGATTAGGAAGTTTTACAGATGATATTGCAATTGAATATACGTTGCCTTATTCTGAAATTCCTAATTTTCCTGTGTCAACCGTTCAAGGTCATAAAGGAGCTTTAGTTTTTGGAACAATTGCCGATAAAAAAGTTGTTGCCATGCAGGGAAGATTTCATTTCTACGAAGGTTATGATATGAAGCAAGTGACTTTTCCGGTGCGAGTGATGAAATATTTGGGCGTTACCAAGTTGATAGTTTCCAACGCTTCTGGTGGTGTTAATCCTAATTATGAAGTGGGTTCAATAGTTTTGATAAAAGATCATATCAATATGATGCCAGAGCATCCGTTGCGTGGAAAAAATGAGGAACGTTTTGGACCAAGATTTGTGAACATGAGCCAACCTTATAGTTTAAAAATGATTGCAAAAGCAAGAGCAATTGCAAATGAAGCCAATATAGAAGTTCATGATGGAGTTTATATGGGTTTGCAAGGACCAACTTTTGAAACTTTAGCAGAATACAAGATGGTAAAAAACATTGGTGCTGATTGTGTAGGAATGTCAACTGTGCCAGAAGTTATTGTGGCACGTCATATGGAATTAGAAACTTTTGGACTTTCTGTAATTACAGATATGGGTGATGAAGAAAACATTGAAGAAGTTAACCATGAAGAGGTTCTAAAAGCTGCTCAAAAAGCCGAACCAAGTGTTAGATATTTAATAAAAGAATTAATCAAACACTATTAAAAAAGAAAGGCGCCCAAGTGTTTTTTTTATAATAAATTAGCTGCAATGATTTTGTAAAATTGTTCTGGGTCAAATGGTTTAGTGATAACATCATTCATTCCGTAGGAAAGTAGCATTTCTGTGTTATCATTAAGAGAAATTGCTGTAAGTGCTATAATTGGAATTTCAGTATTAAATTCTCTAATTTGTTGTGTTGCTGTTGTTCCATTTATACCAGGAAGGTGAACATCCATAAGTACTAAATCAAAATTATGCTTTTGTTTTAAACAAGTCACGCAGTCTTCTCCATTGTCAACTATCTTACAATACATACCTTTGTTTTCAATCATTTTTTTGGTAATCATTTGATTGATTTTGTTGTCTTCTACCAATAGGATTTTCTTATTTTCAATAGCTTCATTATTTAGCGTTTGCTCTTTTATTTCTACAACCTCATTTTCCCCAACTTGGAAAAGAAGTGAGAATGAAAAAGTAGTTCCTAATCCAACTGTACTATTAATTTGGATTGTACCTCCCAATAATTCGATTAATCGTTTTACGATAGCTAATCCAAGTCCAGTTCCACCATATTTTCTGTTTATTTCTATTGAGCCTTGAGAAAAACTCTCAAATATTTCATTTTGCTTATCTTCGGGTATCCCAATTCCATTATCAGAAACTTTAAATTGAATTTGAATTTTTTTATCTTCCACTTTTTCAAGTCGAGCTATTAATTTTACATAGCCATTTTTAGTAAATTTTAATGAATTACTAATTAGGTTAATGAATATTTGAGACAGTTTTATAGGATCACAAATTAGAATATCGGGAATATTTTGTTCAATTTCTAGTAGGAAAGTATTGTTGTTTTCTTGAGCAATCTCTCTAAACGATTTTTGAATATTTGACAGTTGAAGTTTTAAATTGCAATTAATTTGTTCAATTGGTATTTTTTCTGATTCAATTCTGTTGATTTCTAAAATATCATTTATAAGGGCTATCAAATAATTTCCAGAGAATTTCAATGAATTAAGATAATTCAATTGACTATCTTTTGGATTTTCCTCCAATAATAAATGAGTAATTCCGTTGATAGCATTTAAAGGTGTACGAAGCTCATGACTTACAGTAGAAAGAAATTCTGAACGAGCTTTAGTCGCTTTTTCTGCATTTTCTTTAGCTATTTCAAGTTCTTTGTTTTTTTCTTTTAGCAAAGCATTAGATTGCGTTCGTAAGACATTGTTTTTGTATAATGACATACTTAAAAGGGACAAAATTGAGATTAAAGCAATAGCTAATATGCTTATCAATTTGGCAAAAGTATTTGCTTTTTCTTGATTCTTATTGTCTTTGTTAATTTGTTCAATTAGTTTTAATTTTTCAGAATCTTTGAATAAAACAAAATCATCACTCCCAATTTTTTTATCGTTTAAATAGGTTAAGCTATCCTTGAGCAATAAGTATTGTTTCAATAAATAATGTGATTTTTTAATATTCATTGATTTTTCATAACATTCACTAAGTGCCAAAAGAATATTGGCTTTTTGTTCTAAATTGGGCTTGTTTATTTCTAGTGCTCTGTTTAAATAATTAATAGCTAAGTTATACCGCTTTTTTGCAAATTCTATTGTTCCTAGTTGATATAAAGCTTCAACTTTAGTTTTACTGGCATCAGTAGCATCTTTTTTTGTGATGATTTTTTCAAATAATGGCATCGCTAATTCTATCTCACCTTTTTTTTTATAAACGATTCCTTTTTGAAGATTTATCATTTCAATGGCGTTTGGCATTTTAATTTTTTCATAAATAACTCCAGCGGTATTGAAATTTTTTTCGGCCATTGCCAAATTATTTTTTTCAAGATAACAAACACCTAAACTATAATGTGCCATTGCCTGTTGAGTTGAAAAAGGTAGCGAAGTATATATGGCAATACTTCTTATAAAAACATCTATGGCATCATCTATTTTTTTTAGTTCTAAATAAATAACTCCTAAGTTGGAATAACTATCAGCAATTGATTTTTGATGGTTAGTTTTATTTGCAAAATCTAAAGCTTTTTGAGCATAGCTAAGACAATTTTTATAGTTGCCCTTTTTTTGATTAAATTTTACTAAATCAATATAATAGGCAGTGCTATCGATTTTCTCAGTAGTATTTTTTTGAGAAAATGAAAGTAATGGAAGTAAAAAAAATAAAACAAAAATTTGCTTCATTGCAGGAAGATTCTTTTTTTTTGTAAGGTAAAATAAAGAAATTATTTTTGAATATATTGTATTAGATCAATTATTCTCGATGAATAACCAATTTCATTGTCATACCAACCCACAACTTTTACCATTTTATCAATCACTGAAGTTAATTGTGAATCAAAAAGACAAGAATTTTGATTGCCAAGAATGTCAACAGAAACTATGGGGTCTTCGGTGTAATCTAAAATTCCTTTTAAATTTGTTTTGGATGCATTAAAAAAAGCGTTATTAATTTCTTCAATTGATACTGCTCGTTTTACATTGAAAGTAATATCTGTTAAAGATCCATCAGGGACAGGAACTCTAATACCACAACCTCCAATTTTACCCTCCATTTCTGGAAATATTTTGGTCAAAGCTTTAGCAGCTCCAGTTGTTGTTGGCACAATTGATTGACTTGCACCTCTAGCACGGCGTAAATCTTTGTGCGGTTGGTCGTGCAGGCTTTGGTCGGTTGTGTAGGAGTGAACAGTTGTGATGTATGCTTGCTCAATGCCACATAAATCGTTAATTACTTTTATCATTGGAGCAGCATTATTTGTGGTGCAACTCGCATTAGAAATAATAATTTCACTTCCGTCAAGAATGGTTTCATTTACACCTAAAACTACGGTTTTAATTTCAGGAACTTCTGAAGGTGCCGAAAGAATGACTTTTTTTGCACCCGATAGGATATGAGCATTAATTTCTTCAAATGTTTTATATTTTCCAGTAGCTTCAATTACGATGTCAATTCCATTCCAATTCAATTTTGAAATTTCTATTTCGTGATAAAAGCGGTAAGTTTTTTCTTCAACAATAATATTCTCATCATTATAGGATACTTGAAAAGGTAAGATTCCATGAATACTATCGTATTTTATTAAATGTGCCATGGTTCTATTGTCTGCAATATCATTTATGGCAACAACTTCAATATTTGGGTGATTTATAAGCAATCTAAAAAGATTTCTTCCAATTCTTCCAAAACCATTTATAGCTATTTTTGTTTTATTCATGGGGTTCTATATGTATCAAAACGTGACCTAACGGAGGGATTTTATCACGCAAAGTGTCTTTTAGTTTGTGTGCAATATCATGACCTTCTTTTACGCTAATAGTAGCATCAACAACAGCATGCAAATCAACATGGAATTTCATTCCGGCTTTTCTTATAAAGCATTTTTCAGTATAAATTACACCGTCAACTTGATGAGAAACGGTTCTTATTTCTTCTACTAAATCATCATACAAATGCTCATCCATTATTTCACCTAGAGCGGGTCTGAAAATCAAATAGCTATTGTATAAAATAAAACCTGAGGCAAAAAGCGCCGCCCAATCGTCTGCAGATTCATACCCTTTTCCAAAAAATAAGGCAATTGAAATACCCAAAAATGCGGCTACTGATGTTATAGCATCGCTTCTATGATGCCAAGCATCTGCTTTTAGAGATGAGCTATTGGTTTCAATACTTTTTTTCATCACCTTTTGAAAAGATATTTCTTTCCAAATAATTATCAATCCTAGTACAATTAAAGTCCACGATTTGGGTGATTCGTGTGGTGTATTGATATTTAAAATGCTTTCGTAAGCAATAATTGTTGCTGATGTTATTAAAAAACCAACTACAATAAAAGTGATTAGGGGTTCGGCACGACCATGTCCATAGGGATGATTTTCATCTGCAGGTCTGCTGGAATATTTGATTCCAAATAGCACTAAAAAAGAAGAAAAAATATCGGTTGTTGATTCAATTGCATCAGCAATTAAAGCATAAGAATTTCCAAAAAAACCTGCAAGCCCTTTGATAACTGCTAACAAAGCATTACCTACTAAACTAAAATAGGTTGCATTGATTGCTGCTTGTTGGTTGGCTAAATCTTTTGACATTTATTATAGAATATGTTTTTCAGCATGATAGGAGGAACGAACTAATGCACCACTTTCTACATGACGAAAACCCATTTCTTTTCCTAATTTTTCGTATTTTTCAAATTGTTCTGGTGTGATGAACTCTTTAACAGGTAAGTGTTTCTTACTAGGTTGTAAATATTGACCTATAGTAATAATATCTACATTTTGGTTACGAATGTCTTGCATAGTTTCAATAACTTCTGCTTCTGTTTCGCCCAAACCTAACATAATTCCAGATTTAGTTCTTCGGATTCCTTTTTCTTTTAAATACCTTAATACTTCTAAACTTTTGTCATATTTGGCTTGAATTCTAACCTCTCGAGTTAAACGACGAACCGTTTCCATGTTGTGTGAAACTACTTCTGGATTGGCTTCAATAATTCTGTCAATATTACGAGTATTTCCTTGAAAATCTGGAATTAAGGTTTCTAAAGTTGTGTTTGGATTCATTCTGCGAATGGCTTGAACTGTTTCTAGCCATATAATTGAACCCATGTCTTTCAAATCATCTCTATCTACACTTGTTATAACCGCATGCTTGATGTTCATTATTTTTATAGAGCGTGCTACTTTTTCTGGTTCGTCCCAATCTACATTTTCTGGACGTCCAGTTTTTACACCACAAAATCCGCAAGAACGCGTACAAATATTTCCAAGAATCATAAAAGTAGCCGTTCCTTCACCCCAACATTCACCCATATTTGGGCAACTTCCTGAGGCACAAATAGTATTTAGTTTGTATTTATCTACTAATCCACGAAGTTCGGTATATTTTTGACCAATGGGCAACTTTACTTTTAGCCATTTTGGTTTTCCTATTGGAAGGTTATTTTCGGTAGCCGTTTCCATATTCACTTTTTTTTATTGCAAAGATACGAATGTAGATTTTAGATTTTGAATATTCTATTTCAGATTTTTATTCATTAAGAAATATTTATACATTGTTAAAAATAAAGAACTACTTTGTTTATGGCAAAGTAGTTCTCACGTTTATTAACTTATATTTCTAGTGATGAATGCAAATCAAGAGTTGAATTTATAACTTTTTAATTATCAGCACAATACCCTAATAGGTTTTTAAAACCTGTTAGGTCTAACCCCAGTAATACTATTATTTTGTTACAACTCTTGACTTGAATTAATAATTATAGCATAACAGTAATTGGTAGCGTAAATTGAGTTCTTACAGGTTCTCCATTTTTAATTCCAGGAGACCACTTTGTTTTTAAAGATTTTAAAACTCTAATAGCTTCTTTATCAATTTCTGGAGTTGTTTTTCTAGTTACAACAATATCGGTCATGGACCCATTTTTTTCGATTACGAAAGAAACCAACACTTTAATTGATTGACCTTCTTCTTCATCTATATTTTGTTTTTCAAAATTTGATCCTACATAGTCATAGAATTTTTTTATTCCGCCAGGGAAGAAGGGTTGTTTGTCTAATTCAGTTGGAGTAACTGGTCCTTTTGGAGTAATTATCTCTGGTTTTGGTTCTGTACCACCACCATCAATTACACCAGGTGTTCCTGGCGCTCCTGTTCCTGGAGTGCCAACTTGAGTATTGTTTTTAGGCAATTCAGCATTTGTTGCAATTGGTTCTTTGGCTTCTTCTCTTGGTGCAACAACATAATTTTGGTTTTTAGGAACTTCTTCTACAGGAGTGCTATTATTAGTAATTGGTTCAGCAGGTTTTGGTTCATCTCTCTCTGGCTCTACATAATTATCTAATTTAATTACTGTATCAATAATGGGAGGAGTTGGACATACAACAGTTTTAGGTCCAAAGGAACTAAATAACATGCCCATTCCTGATGCAAAACCAAGAAATAGAATTCCTGAGAAGAATGCTATAATGGTTGTTTTGGTGCTGTCTTGACGCACCTTCAAATACAAGGTCTAACCACTTTTTTTCAAAGATACTTAAGTTTGACATAATTTATAGTTTTAATTGTTAAGTATCGATGTTACATAAGCAAAGTGTTTTTGTTTTAATAACGCAAAGATGAATCCAATATTGTATGATTTTTATCAAAATGAAACAATTGACTTATCCAGCTAGGCAAAAAGTTCAATAGAAAAGTGATGCTCTGTGTTGTAAACTTAAAAATGGCAGTACTGATCTTTATAGAAATAGCTGTTCAAATTTTGTTTTCCAAACTGCATAAGCGTTAAAATGGATAATGTTAATATCGCTATTTCTTGCTCGCTATCTTTTATTTTGATTTAATACCGAATTATGAATTGCTTCGCCAGTTCGCAAAGTCGGGTCAATAGAGTTAAATTTTTTGTACTATTTTCATACTATCCTGCATTTTCGGGACAAGTAAGCGGTTTTATAACATAAACTTTTGAACTATTTGATAAATAGTATTGGAATAATTTGTGAATAGGTTGAAATACTAAATAGCAATAGTTTTAGGACTATTTTTTTACTTTTTTTTTAAAAACTTACTTGTCTTAAGATGGTTTTACCAAAAGGAATAAGCGTGATGTTTTCTGTTTTATGGGTTGTTATATTTTTAGCTTTGATACTAATTTGACCATTGTTGAAGGTTGCTTGGTTTTCTTCAATAAATTGAAAGCGATGGTTGTTTTTTGGCTTGTAGGTAAGATCATCAAAATTGGTAAAATAAGATTTGCCTTTTAGTTCTATAGCTTCTATAGGTTTGGCATACAATAATGCTCCATAACTGAAATATTTTTCGTTGTTTGAATCTTTCTTTATTTGAACTTCTGTTTTGAATTCTAAAGTTAGTGAGTCTTGTTTTTTAAATTTTCTGTTAAATACGATAAAGTCGTTTTCTA
>JAIFLT010000136.1 GCA_020048955.1 Flavobacterium sp. | reverse complement strand
ACTTTGGAACCTAAATCATTTCTTTTGAATAAAACATCTAAAAACAACAAATCATAGAACCAAAATTTATCCATTTTATGAAATTTTTTGAAGCTTGTGCTGATTGAAGTCGAAGCATCAGTTTCTTTTTCAAGAAAGTTAACCAATGCTTTCGATTTTTTAGTAGTATTTTTAAAAGTATAACCTGTACTTGCTTTTGTCCATCCACCAACGGAACCAATATGTAGGATGTTTTTAGTATTGTGTTTCCAAAATTTATAACTCGTCATCGGAATATTTCCTTGTTCTTTTTCTACGATTTCGTAGTCTGTAATTCCTAATTTTTGAATGTATTTTTGAATTTCATTTTCGTACTCTTCCTTAGACAATAAATCTTTTGAAAACAAAGTATATTCTAATAAAGCTTCCGTTGAAGACGTTGGAAGAACATACATAAAACGGGTATTTCCTCTTTGTTCGACAGAAAAATCCATGAAAGTTGCCACATCTGGATTGAAAACAGCCTCTTTAGATTTTATAAACCAACCAATAAAATGTTGTTGCAATAAGGGATATTTAGTTTGACCTTTTACAAGATTTGGGTTGTATATAGAATTGAAAATCTTATTACAAGTATAGTTTTGACTTTCCGTTTTTACAATACAATGATTTCCTAATTCTTCGAAGTTTACAACTTTTTGATTTACAAAATGAATGTTTTCTTGTTTAGAAATTAAATCGAAAACGAGATTGTAAAAATCCAATCCACGAACCATTTTATATTGATACGGATTCAAAACTAAATCTCTTTGAGAAGTGGCTTCTGCAAAAAGTGCAACATTCCATTTTTTAGAAACTATGTCATCAAAATGAGTAGTATCGTCCCAAAAACACCAAGTTCTATCATTAGACTTTTTTGGATTTTCATCCAATAACAAAATGGTTTTATCCTTAAATTTACCTGACAAAATCATTTCATAAACCGTCATCAAAGCCGATAAACCCGAACCTGAGAAAATGTAGTGATAGTGTTGCATTGTTCAAAGATAATTAATTCCTAATTTTATATCAAAATTTTATACTTTTAGAGAAAATATAAATTAAAAAATAAGCTATGTTTCAATCCATTTTAGACTATTTTGAAAGTATTGACCCTATTTTAGCGGCTTTGTATGCCACCTTATTCACTTGGTTTCTAACCGCATTTGGAGCTTCATTTGTATTCTTTTTTAAGAACATGAATCGAGTAGTTCTTGATGGAATGCTTGGTTTTACAGGAGGTGTTATGATAGCGGCAAGTTTTTGGAGTTTATTATCGCCAGCTATTGAAATGAGTAAAGGCGAAGGTTTTGTAAAAGTTATTCCGGCGGCGGTTGGATTTGCGTTGGGGGCACTTTTTATATTTGGTTTAGATAAACTATTGCCACATTTACATATTAATTTTCAAGAAACCGAAGGCGTAAAATCGCCTTGGCAACGAACTACTTTGTTGGTTTTAGCCATTACGCTACACAATATTCCCGAAGGTTTGGCGGTTGGAGTACTTTTTGGAGGTGTTGCTGCCGGAATTCCAGAAGCATCGATTGCAGGTGCTGTTACTTTAGCTATCGGAATTGGTATTCAGAATTTTCCAGAAGGGATTGCGGTTTCCATGCCGTTACGCAGAATGGGAATGAGCCGTTGGAAAAGTTTTATGTACGGACAATCTTCTGCTTTGGTAGAGCCAATTGCTGGAGTTTTGGGTGCCGTTGCGGTAACTTTTTTTACACCACTTTTGCCTTATGCTTTAGCATTTGCAGCAGGTGCGATGATATTTGTAGTGGTTGAAGAAGTAATTCCAGAAACGCAACAAGACAAAAACACAGATATTGCAACTCTCGGGTTAATAGGTGGATTTATTGTAATGATGACGCTAGATGTTGCACTTGGATAAAATGAATATATTTGATGATGAAAAAAATAATTTTCCTTTTCTTTTTGTTTTTCTGTTTTGCTCTCTTTTCTCAAAAGATTGACAAAATAACTCCAAAAAAATGTATCCCTAAAAAAGGATTTCATTTAAAATTGAAAAGTGTTTTTGATGATTCTCGTTGTCCAGAAGGTGTAACTTGTGTTTGGGCTGGAGAAGTTTCGGTTATCATTGAAGTTTATAAAGACCAACAATTGATGGAAGAAAAGAAATTAACACTAAACTCTAAAAATAAAGAGGAAAATATAAAATGGTTGGTAAATTATTTGCCCGAAAGTGCTAAAAATGTAAAAAGTATTTTCGTTTTACCTTATCCAAAAGAGGGAATAGCTGTAAAACCTAAACAACAATTTGTTGCTATTACATACAACGACTAACTACAGCCACAATCGTTATTTCCACAATTTTTATTAGGCTTTTTTTTACCAAAAAACTTTTGATATAAAAAAACTAGAGCAACTGCTAAAGCTATATATGTTAGAATTTCTTGTGTCATTATTTCAAAATTTGATAGGCAATTAAAGCAGTTACATAAGCAAATCCACTCATGAAAACCAATTGAATTATTGGCCATTTCCAAGAGTTAGTTTCTTTTTTTACAATAGCTAAAGTACTAACACATTGCATTGCAAATGCATAAAATAGAAGTAAGGATATTCCTGTGGCAAAGTTGAAAATTTTTGTTCCATTAGGATTAATTTCGGCTGCCATTCTATTTTTTATTGTTGCTTCTTCATCGCTTTGACTTCCAACGCTATATATGGTAGCAAGCGTTCCAACAAAAACTTCACGAGCTGCAAAAGAACTTACCACAGCAATTCCAATCTTCCAATCGTATCCTAAAGGTTTTATTATTGGTTCAATAGATTTACCGATGTATCCTATATAAGAATGTTCCAATTTATACTCGGAAACTCTATCAGGAATAACAGATGGATTTATTGGAATCGGACTAGAATATACTTCTTGTTCTACTATTTTTTGAGCATTTTTAAAATCTTTACCGGGTCCGTGTGAACCCAAAAACCATAGAATAATTGATAAGGCTAAAATGATTTTTCCAGCTCCAAAAACGAACGCTTTAGTTTTTTCTAAAACATTGATGGCAACGTTTTTAAACAACGGAATTTTATAACTTGGCATTTCAACTACAAAGTAAGATTTGGAACTTATTTTCAGAATCTTATTTAAAATATAGGCAGAAAAAATGGCTACAACAAATCCTAAAAGATACAAAACCATTAAAGTTAAACCTTGTAAACTTATGAATCCTAAAACGCGTTCTTCAGGAATAATTAAAGCTATAAGAATAGCATAAACAGGTAATCTTGCTGAACAAGTTATAAAAGGCGTAACCAAAATGGTGATTAATCGCTCCTTCCAATTTTCAATATTTCTTGCTCCCATAATGGCAGGAATGGCACAGGCTGTTCCTGAAATTAAGGGTACAACACTTTTACCTGAAAGTCCGTAACGGCGCATTAATTTATCCATTAAAAAAACTACACGACTCATGTAGCCACTTTCTTCTAAAACAGAAATAAACAGAAATAAAAATGCAATTTGTGGAATAAATATTAAAATTCCGCCGATTCCAGGGATAATTCCTTCGCTTATTAAATCTGTAAATTCTCCTGCTGGAAGATGAGTTTTTGCATAAGATGCCAAATTGGCAAATGAACTATCAATAAAATCCATTGGAATGCTTGACCAATCAAAAATGGATTGAAAGATTCCAAACAAGATAAAGAAGAAGATAAGGTAACCAAAAATTTTGTGAGTTAAAACTCTATCTAATTTAGTTCTAATATCTGATGCTTTTGAATTATCAATAGATTGACCAATTTTTAAAGTATCATTAATAAATTGATAGCGTTTTATGGTTTCTTTTTGTTGCAATCGTCTTAAATCGGCATGCGATTTTGTAAACGAACTTTTCATCTCATTTCTATCTAAATTTAAAAAGTTTACATCTTGTGTAATTACTAACCAAAGTTTATAAACCAATTGATTAGGAAACGTTTTTCTTAATTTGTCAAAATATTCAACATCAATACTAGTAGCGTTTAAACACGGTTCGGTTGAAAGCGATTTATAATTAAGAATTAAATCTTTAATTTTATCAATGCCTAAATTTTTTCTAGAACTAACAAGTGCAATTTTAGTTTTTAATTCTTGTTCTAAATGGGGAATATCCAACTCGATTCCTTTCAATTTCATTCGATCACTCATGTTGATGACCAAAATCGTTGGTATTTCTAAATCTTTTATTTGAGTAAATAGCAGTAAATTTCTTTTAAGATTTTCTACCTCTGTGATTACAACAACTACCTCAGGAAAATTTTCATCTTTTTTATTCATTAACAATTCAATTACGACATTTTCGTCAATTGAACTGGCATTTAAACTATAAGTTCCAGGTAAATCTAAAATAGTAGCTTTAGTATTTTCAGAAAGTTTGCAAGATCCTATTTTTTTCTCAACAGTAATTCCAGGATAGTTCCCAACCTGCTGATGTAAACCAGTAAGCTGATTAAAAACAGATGTTTTACCAGTGTTTGGATTTCCTATTAGCGCTACTTTGATATTTTCTTGTGCCATTAATTTTTAGATTCAATGACCACTTTAATTTCTTTTGCAGTTTCTAATCTTATTGCCACATGAGAATCGTTGACATTAAAATAAAGCGGACAACCAAAAGGAGCAATTTGAATTAACTCAACAGTATTGCCAGGAAGACATCCCATTTCTAGGAGTTTCAAAGGAATGTCATCAATATTAAAATCGGATATAATTCCTTTTTGACCAATTTTAAGATGAGCAATAGTGGTTTTCAAAGCTTTATTTAGATTGAATTAAAATACAAAAGTAAGAATTTGAAACGTAAAAAACATAATTATTGTCAAGTTTAATATTTTATTTAACCTTGTTTACGACAAAATTTGAAGATAAATTTTAGAATTAACTACTTTTCTTCTTCGCAAAGTAGGTTAATATCTTCTAAAAGTTGTTTTACATTTTTAATTCCTGGTTCTGTTGATCCGTCAAGATTGGTTCCGTCATAAAATCCGCGCACTCTTCTTTTAGAATCTACTAAAATAAAATTTTCGGTATGAACCATATCATACATTTCCTCTGGTTTGCCTGTTTTTACAGCCAAGTATGATTTTCTAGCGATGTAATAAATGTCTTTTTTTTCTCCGGTAACTAGGTTCCATTTGCTATCAATAACCCCTTTTGCTAAAGCATATTTTTTTAATACTGGAACATCATCGATATCTGGTGTAACGGAATGTGACAAAAGCATCACTTTAGGATTATTCTTAATTTGATTTTGAAGCCAAACCATATTATTGGTCATTTTTGGGCAAATTGTAGGGCAAGTTGTAAAGAAAAAATCAGCTACATAAATTTTTCCCTCATAATCTTTTTGAGTAACAACTTTGCCATTTTGATTGGTAAATTTAAAATCTGCTATTTTATGATCTATAGCAACATATTGTATTGTAGAATCAACTAATTCTGGATTTACATCACTCGGATTGAATATAGGTAGCCTTGGTTTGGGTTTTAAAACAGAATAAAAGGCACTAATGGTAACAATCGAGAAAATAACAAAAAAACCAATGAATATTTTATATTGTTTTAATTTGGAAAGCATTTTTTTTTACAAAATTACAAAACAACTTTTGTTTACCTAGTTTATCGTTAATTATTGTAGAAGTGATTAAGTGATTTTTAACATTTGATTAATCAAAAAATGAATAAATTTGTAAGAACAATCAAAAAAAAACACATGAAAATTCAAACTACAATTAAGTTGGGTTTCTTGGCAGTAAGTCTTTTAACGATTCACCAAGTTGACGCTCAGCAAAAAAATCCAGGAATCAATCTAGATTTAATGGATAAGTCAGTAAAACCTGGCGACGATTTTTTTAGATATGTAAATGGTGCATGGTTTGACAAAACAGAAATCCCAGCCGATAGAACGCGTTGGGGAAGCTTTGATGAATTGCGTCAAAATACAGATAAAGATGCTTTGGCAATACTAAAAGATGCTGCTTCAAAAAAATTAGATCCAAAATCTGATCAGGCAAAGGCAGTAAATGTTTACAAAACATATATGGATACTATCTCGAGAAATAAACTAGGAATACAACCCATAAAACCAATTTTGGCTAAAATAGATGCCATAAAATCAATTGCTGATTTGAATAAGTTAATAATTGAAATGCAACCTCAAGGAGGATTAGGTTTTTATGGAATTGGTGTTGGTCCCGATGCAAAAAACAGCAACAAAAATGTAGTCAATATTGGATTAGGAAGTTTGGGTTTGCCCGATAGAGATTACTATGTTTCTCAAGATGCCGACTCTAAAGAAAAACGTGAAAAATATGTTGCTCACGTTGCAAGAATGCTTCAATTTATTGGTGATAAACCAGAGATTGCATCTGCAAATGCTATAAAAGTTTTGGCTATTGAAACGGCAATGGCAACACCTCGTTTGGATAGAGTAGAACGTAGAGATAGAAGAAAAACGTACAATCCAATGTTGGTGGCAGATTTGCAAAAATTAACGCCTTCTGTAAACTGGGATAATTATATTAAAGGTGTTGGAATTTCTAAATTGGATTCTGTTATTGTGTCGCAACCAAAATATATGACAGCTCTTGAAACTATTTTCAAAGAAAATAAAATAGACGAATGGAAAGCCTATTTAAGATGGTCCTTACTTAATAAATCTTCTGATGTATTAACTACTGAATTAGAAAAGGCAAATTGGGATTTTTATAGTAAAACATTGCAAGGCGCAAAAGCACAACGTCCAAGAGAAGAAAGAGCTTTGCAAGTTGTAAACGGAACCGTTGGTGAGGCATTAGGAAAGTTGTATGTAGAACAAAAATTTCCTGCAGAAGCAAAAGAAAAAGCAAGAAAAATGATAGATAATATTTTCTTAGCTTTTGAAAATAGAATCAATAATTTGCCATGGATGACTCCTGAAACTAGAAAAGGAGCAATTAATAAATTAAGAAAATCGGTTGTAAAAATTGGTTATCCAGACAAGTGGAAGGATTATTCTAAATTAGAAATCAAGAGTATTGAAGAAGGTGGAAACTACTATGATAACATGAAAAGTGTTTCTAAATGGGGTTTTCAAAATAATATCGATGATTTACAAAAACCGGTGGATAAAACGCGTTGGGGAATGTCTCCACAAACAGTAAACGCTTATTACAATCCATCATACAATGAAATAGTGTTTCCAGCAGCAATTTTGCAACCACCATTTTATGATTATAAAGCTGATGAAGCTGTAAATTATGGAGGAATTGGAGCTGTAATTGGACACGAAATTTCTCATGGATTTGATGATTCAGGTTCAAGATACAATGCTGATGGAAATCTTATCAATTGGTGGACAGAAGATGATTTAAAACAATTTACAGGTCTAGGAGGAGCATTGGCTGCTCAATACAGCGCTTTAGAACCATTACCAGGAACTTTTGTTGATGGCAAATTCACATTAGGAGAAAAAATTGGTGATTTGGGAGGAATTAATGCTGCTTATGACGGATTACAAATACATTTAAAACAAAACGGAAATCCAGGATTAATTGATGGATATACCCCAGAACAACGTTTATTTATATCATGGGCAACCATCTGGAGAAGTAAAATGCGTGATGAAGCTATTAAAAATCAAGTTAAAACCGATCCACATTCGCCAGGACAATATCGTGCTTATGTTCCTTTAGTAAATGTGGATGAATTTTACAAAGCATTTGAGATTAAAGAAACAGACAAATTATTTGTTAAGCCAGAAGACAGAGTTAAAATTTGGTAAAATAAAATCATTAAAAGGCACAAGAAATTGTGCCTTTTATCGTTTTAATATAAAGATTTTTAAAATGAAAAAAATATTCCTATCGATTTTATTGTTCTGTTTTTTTGGGTTTTCTCAAGAAAAAATGGAGTTTGTTTATAAAGTTACTAGTGTGGGCTCAATGTATGATCCAACGGATGAAAATTCGAAATTAATTAAAGAGTATCTTCTTAAAATGGAACAACAATTAGAAGATTTGACCTATTCATTGAGAATAAAAGGAAAGGAATCTTTATGGTTTTTACATAATAAGATGTCCTATTCTGAAGCTCACTTGGGAAAAGCATTAGGAGGAGATCATAGTTATTTTTTTGACATTGCAACTAATAACTATATTGAGCAAAGATTATTCTTGGATAATTACTTTATCGTTAATAAAAAACAAAAAGACTTTAAATGGGAATTGACAAACGAAACCAAAGAAATATTAGGTTACACTTGTTATAAAGCAATATCAAAAGAGGTAAAAACTTTTGAAGGTAAAGACAAAACATTTTATACTATTGCTTGGTATGCACCAGCATTAAAACATCAAATTGGACCACAAGATTTTGGTGGATTAGAAGGATTAATTTTAGAGCTAACCGATAAAAAAAGAAAGTACTATTGTACTGAAATTCTTTCTCCAGAAAAAATACCAATGTTTATTTTAGAAAAGCCAACAAAAGGTAAAGTGGTTACAGAAGAAGAATTTTTAATTGAAATGAATAGATTGGCAGAGGAAAGAGGGTTTCCTACAACTAAGTATTAGATATACAAAATCAACCCATCCACACGAAACAAAACCTATTTATTATATAGAATTACAAAAAGAATATAGTTTAAAAACAAGCACTGCTTGCACCGATAATGTTGAGTAAATAAAACAATTTTCTATTGTTTGGAATATTCAAAAACATATTTAGAAATTAGGCGAGAAGTATTATTCATCGCCAACAACTCCTACTTATACCAAATGGCTATAAAAATAGCCCAATCTACTTGTTTTATCTTGCTATAATTTTTCACTAAAAATAGTTCCGTTGCCCAAATAACTATAAAAAGATTTTTAGTGAAAATCTATCTAAAAAATAATAGCCTATTTTTAGACTATTTTATAAGGGTGTTGGGTATAAAATATAGACTTTGGAAAACACTAGTTATTTTTTAATTTTAAACAACAAAGTTGCATTAACATGTTGAATCTATCACTTTTCTTTTTTATTTTTCTGAATTAAAAAACTATTTTTGTTATTTAAACAAAGCTATAAATTTATCAAATCGCCATTAACAATAGGTTTTTTGCAAAAAAACAATAAATATTTTCACATGAAATCAATTTTTACGCTATTTTTCACACTTTTTTTATTTCAAAATTTATCCTCACAGTGTGTAGCAACTGGATACATGAAATCAATTTTTACGCTATTTTTCACACTTTTTTTATTTCAAAATTTATCCTCACAGTGTGTAGCAACTGGATACAACTCGGGTGATTTGATTACTTGTACATCTTCTTATCTTGGTGGAGATGGCATAGATGCAGGAACATCTATCAAGATTTTAGGCAATGGCGATGTAGTAATTGCAGGAACTTTTAATGCTATACCATCAGCTACAAATAGCTACAATTACCTTTCTGCTACTTCAACTTCAAAAGGGATGGTTTTGATTTTTAATGCTACGGGTACAGTTTTAAAAACGGCCATTCGTTTGGGAGATGCTGTTGATGATATGGATGTAAATCGTAGTACAAATGAAATATATACCTACGGAAGTTTTGGTCTTGTAAAACTCAATGCCACAGGTGCTTCACTTCTTTGGTCCAAGACCGAATCTCCTGTTGGAACTGTTGTATCGTCTGGAATTTACAGCTCTGGACGAAGAGTTGCCGTGGCAGATAATGGGGATGTAGTTATTTTAGGAAATTCGGGTACTGCCGCCGCTTGTAATGGATTTGTTTATGTTTATAATTCAAGTGGTAACCCAATATCAACAGGAAACTTTACCATGCCAAGAACCGATATTGGCGGTGGAACCTACAATGAAAAATGGGAAGATATTGCCATAGACTCATCGTCAAAGCAACTTTTTGTTACGG
>JAIFLT010000012.1 GCA_020048955.1 Flavobacterium sp. | reverse complement strand
CCCAAGGACTAAACAGACAAATTCGTAGAATGTGTGAATATCTTGATTATGAAGTAACTGCATTAAAAAGAACTCGAATTATTAATATTTCACTAGATGTTCCTTTGGGAAGATATCGTGAACTTACAGAAACAGAAATTACACAATTAAATCAATTGATAGCGCCTTCAAGCAAAACAGAAGAAGCAAGTTTACCAAAAGTAACACCCAAAATTGCATCTCAACCTCGTAGAGATTTTAAAAAAAGACAATAAAAAAACTCCAACTTTTCAGTTGGAGTTTTTTTAGCATTTAATTTCCATAACATAATCGTCCATAATGTAGTTATTTCCTATGTCGATTACTTCTTCTTTTATAATTTGAAAACCATATTTTTGGTAAAAGTCTTTGGCTTTATTGAATTTATTTACATTTAAAAATAAAGATAAATTATTAGATAAAACTGCCTTCTCTTTAATATAATCTATTACTTGCTTTCCTATTCCTTTTCCTTGAATTTCAGATAAAACGTATAATTTTTGAAGCTTAGTTTTATTTGAATTGTTACAATTTAATTCATAAGATGCGAAACCTATAAAATTTTGATCATCCTCAATCAATAGAAAAATATGTCCCTTATCAAATTGTTTTTCTAAAGAATCAATAGAATAAATCATTTCTAGCATATAATCGAGTTGTGCTTTTGAAAGAATAGTTTCATAAGCATTGGGCCAAATTTTATAAGCTAAATTTTTAACTATGGCTAATTGTTCTTTAGTGGCAACAACAATATTCATATTATTTTTTTAGACGTTTTTGTTCCCTTGCCAAAAGTGTATTTTTCAACAACATGGCAATAGTCATTGGACCTACTCCACCTGGAACTGGAGTAATAAATGATGCTTTTTTAGAAACATTTTCAAAATCTACATCGCCAACAATTTTGTATCCTTTTTCAGAAGTTTCGTCAGCAACGCGAGTAATACCAACATCAATTACTACTACATCATCCTTAACCATTTCGGCTTTTAAATAATTAGGTACTCCCAAAGCTGTAATAATAATATCGGCTTGCGTTGTAATTTGATTTATATTTTTAGTGTGACTGTGTGTCAAGGTAACTGTAGAGTTTCCTGGAAAATGATTTCTTCCCATCAAAATACTCATAGGACGTCCAACGATATGACTTCTTCCAATAATTACGGTATGTTTTCCATCAGTTGGAACATTATATCGTTCTAACAATTCCAAAATACCAAAAGGCGTTGCCGGAATAAATGTGCTCATATCTAAAGCCATTTTTCCGAAATTTTCTGGGTGAAAACCGTCAACATCTTTACTCGGATCAATACAATTAATGATTTGCTGTGTATCTATTTGTTTTGGAAGTGGTAATTGCACTATAAAACCATCAATAGCATCATTTTGATTTAACTCATTTATCTTCTTAATCAGTTCTGTTTCAGATGTTGTGCTTGGCAATTTTATCAATGTAGATTCAAAACCAACTCGTTCGCATGCTTTTACTTTGCTTCCAACATAAGTTAAACTTGCACCATCATTTCCAACAATTATTGCTGCTAAATGAGGAACTTTTTCGCCGTTGTCTTTCATCGTTTGAACTTCGGCAGCGATTTCATTCTTAATGTCTTCAGATACTTTTTTTCCGTCTAAAATGGTCATTGTTGTAGTGTTGTGTGTTGTTATAGTTAGAAAAAAGACGCGATAAATCGCGTCTTTAGATTATTTCATTCCTTTCATTCCGCCCATCATGCGCATCATGTTTTTTCCTCCTGGTCCTTGCATCATTTTCATCATTTTGCTCATTTGGTCAAACTGCTTCATTAATTGATTTACTTCTTCCAATTTTCTACCAGAACCTTTTGCGATTCTAGTTTTTCTTTTCATATCAATTATTGAAGGTTTTGTTCTTTCTATTGGGGTCATCGAATGAATAATTGCTTCAATATGTTTAAATGCATCATCTTCTATCTCAACATCTTTAAGCGCTTTTCCGGCACCTGGTATCATTCCAACCAAGTCTTTCATGCTACCCATTTTTTTTATTTGTTGAATTTGTCCTAAGAAATCATCAAAACCAAACTCATTTTTAGCAATCTTCTTCTGGATTTTTCTCGCTTCTTCCTCATCATACTGCTCCTGAGCTCTTTCAACCAGAGAAACAACGTCTCCCATCCCAAGAATTCTATCAGCCATACGTGATGGATAGAACACATCAATTGCATCCATTTTTTCACCTGTACCAATAAATTTAATTGGTTTATTTACAACCGATTTAATTGTAATTGCTGCTCCACCTCGAGTGTCACCATCTAACTTTGTAAGGATTACTCCGTCAAAATTTAATCTATCGTTGAACGCTTTTGCAGTATTTACAGCATCTTGACCTGTCATTGCATCAACAACAAATAACGTTTCTTGTGGCTGAATAGCTTTGTGAACATTGGCAATCTCGGTCATCATTTCTTCGTCAACAGCTAAACGACCTGCTGTATCCACAATTACTACATTAAAACCATTGGCTTTAGCATAAGTAATTGCTTTTAAAGAAATATCAACTGGATTTTTGTTTTCTGGCTCAGAATAAACCTCAACACCTATTTGATCTCCTACAACATGCAACTGATTGATTGCCGCAGGACGATAAATATCGCAAGCTACCAAAAGTGGTTTTTTGTTCTTTTTAGTTTTAAGATAATTGGCTAATTTACCCGAGAAAGTTGTTTTACCAGAACCTTGCAAACCAGACATTAGAATAACTGTTGGATTGCCCGAAAGATTGATTCCTGCAGCATCACCACCCATTAATTCGGTTAATTCGTCTTTAACCAATTTTACCATTAATTGTCCTGGCTCAAGAGTAGTTAATACATTTTGTCCCATTGCTTTTTCTTTTACCGAAGTGGTAAAATCTTTAGCAATTTTAAAGTTAACATCGGCATCAAGTAAAGCACGACGCACTTCTTTAAGAGTTTCGGCAACGTTTACTTCGGTAATTTTTCCGTGTCCTTTTAGGATGTGGAAGGCTTTATCTAATTTATCGCTTAAATTATTGAACATAATTTGTAGTTTTTTCTAAAAAATGAAATGCAAATTTAAGCATTTGGAATTGAAGTATGAAAGTATTAGAAAGAAAAAAACCAATCGAATAACGAATGGTTTTTAAACTAGTCTTTATTTATTTGGAATTGATTTAATTTTTTTCAAAAGTTAATAAATCAGTTCCTCCATTTCCACCGCTAACATCTCTCAACTCGATTTTTGACGCAGTGTAGGTTACAATATCCCAATCATCAGTAAGGTCTGCAAAATTGGCTGGAGTAGTGAATCCGATATTAAAATCTAAATCATTACTTGGGTTATCATCATTACTATCACCTGATGTTACAGACCAAGTTCCGTTGTATGTATTAGAACCATTGGTTGCTGTTAATGCATTACCCGAACCAAAAGTGAAGTTATATCCAGTAAAATTTGAAGTCTTAATTGTTCCAGAATCGTTGTAAAGTGTTATCCTCCATGTTCCTTGATTGACTGTATTTATTACAGGTGTTGGATTTGCAGGAGGATTTGAATTATCATCATCTTTACTGCACATGGAAGCAACATTTAACATAAAAATGCAAAGCAAAATTGGTATTAATTTTAATGTTTTCATATGTAAATATTATTTGTTTTTTTGGTGCATATGTATCGCTATTTTCATTGGTGTTTGCATTCGCAAACTAGTGTTTATGGCGATATGTAAATATTATTTGTTTTTTTGGTGCATATGTATCGCTATTTTCATTGGTGTTTGCATTCGCAAACTAGTGTTTATGGCGATTTCATAATAGGTTTGTATTTTGGTTACTATTTTAATAACGTCATATATCAAAAAAAGTATTGAAAATAATTACATTCTTTCAGGAACTTCAATTCCTAATAATTGAAAGGCTGATTTTATAGTGTCGGCAACTTTTTTAGAGAGTTGAACTCTAAACACTTTTTTATCTTTATTTTCTTCTCCAAGTATAGACACATTTTGATAAAACGAATTGAATTCTTTTACCAATTCATAAGTATAATTGGCAACTAAAGCCGGACTATGATTACGAGCTGCATCTTGAATAGTTTCAGGAAAAAGTGCTACTTGCTTAAGAAGCTCTTTTTCTTTTGGATGCAATTCAATTGAAACTGACATCGTTGTATCAAATTCTGCTTTACGCAAAATCGACTGAATACGAGCATACGTATATTGAATAAATGGTCCTGTATTTCCTGCAAAATCAACTGATTCTTCTGGATTGAACATCATTTGCTTTTTCGGATCTACTTTTAGCATATAATATTTCAAGGCTCCAAGACCAATTGTTCTGTACAATTTAGCTTTCTCTTCCTCAGAATAACCAGCTAATTTCCCTAATTCTTCTGAAATTGATTTGGCTGTTGTAGTCATTTCTTTCATTAAATCATCGGCATCAACTACAGTTCCTTCTCTAGATTTCATTTTTCCAGAAGGCAATTCTACCATTCCATAAGACAAATGATATAAACTAGCTGCCCAGTCAAAACCAAGTTTTTTAAGGATTAAAAACAATACTTTAAAGTGATAATCTTGCTCATTTCCAACGGTATAAACCATTCCTCCAACATCTGGAAAATCTTTTACACGTTGAATGGCTGTTCCAATATCTTGAGTCATATATACCGCAGTTCCGTCTGAACGAAGTACGATTTTTCTATCCAATCCATCAGGTGTTAAATCAATCCAAACCGAACCATCAGCATCTTTTTCGAAAATTCCTTTTTCTAAACCAAATTGAACCACTTCTTTTCCTAATAAATAGGTTTTTGATTCATAATAATAACTATCAAAATCAACTCCTAAACTTTTATAGGTTTGGGCAAAACCATCATAAACCCATTGATTCATGGTTTTCCAAAGTTCCATAACTTCTGGTTTTCCTGCTTCCCAATCCAATAGCATTTGTTGGGCTTCTATAATAATTGGAGCTTGCTTTTTAGCTTCTTCTTCGGTTTTACCTTGAATTATAAGGTCATTAATTTGAACTTTATATTCTTTATCAAAAGCAACATAAAAATTTCCAACCAACTTATCTCCTTTTAAACCTGTTGTTTCTGGAGTTTGCCCGTTACCATATTTCTGCCAAGCCAACATCGATTTACAGATGTGAATTCCTCTATCATTGATGATTTGAGTTTTATAAACTTTCTTTCCAGAAGCTTTAATAATTTCGGCAACAGCATATCCTAATAAATTATTACGAACATGACCAAGATGCAAAGGCTTGTTGGTATTTGGCGAAGAATATTCTACCATAACTGCTTTAGCTTCGCTCAGTTCGGCTTTGCCTCGGGTTGCACTTGATGAAGCTTCAACAAATCCATAAGAACTGTTATCTTTTATTCCGTTAAAAAAAGTAAGATAGTAAGCATCAGAAATTACAATATTTAAAAATCCGGCAACTACGTTGAACTTTTCTACTTCGGCTACATTTTCAACTAAATGAGTTCCAATTTTGGTTCCTATTTCAACTGGATTACCTTTAATAACTTTTAGTAGCGGAAAAATTACCATAGTAATATCGCCTTCAAAATCTTTCCTCGTAGCCTGAAATTCAATTTTGTCGATAGTGCTATCAAACTGTTTTTGAACGGCTTCAATAATGGCTGGAGTTAAGATTTGTTGTAAAGTCATTTTTATCTTTTTTTTGAGGTTGCAAAGATAGCATATAATTGGAAAATTTTTTATAAAATTTAGGTAGGATAACTGCAGGGTAACTGTATTTTTAAATTTCATATAATGGCTATTCCTAAATAATCTGTATCGATTATTTAGAGCTAGTCATCAAAATCAATTAGAATAATCCTTCTGAGGTACATAATCCAAAACCAATAATTAATAAAACTATTAATGTAATAGCTATTTTTAATTTAGTTTCTGTAGAACTATTTTTTAATTTGAAAATTTTAGGAATACCAACAAGAAAAATTATAAAACTTAAAATCCAACGATACCTCTGGCAATAGCACCTTCAACAGAGTAACCCAACTCATAAATTGCATAACAAATTCCCAAAAAATTGATACCTAATAAAATCTGATATGAAGTATTTGATTCTTCGTTTTTTTCTGAAAAAAATAATTTATCAATGCAATAACCTATAAGTATTGGACAGACTAATATAAGTAAAAAAATCATTTTCTACCATTTTATTATGGCACTTGCCCAAGTAAAGCCACTACCAAAAGCTGCTAAAACAACCGTATCGCCATCTTTTATTTTACCTAACTCCCATGCTTCTGTAAGCGCAATAGGAATAGATGCAGCAGTTGTATTTCCGTATTTCTGTATGTTATTAAACACTTGGTCGTCTGTTAATTGAAACTTTTGTTGAATGAATTGTGATATTCTCAAATTAGCTTGATGCGGAATCAACATATCAATATCCGAAACTTGAAGATTATTGGCTTGCAAACCTTCATTGATTACTTCGCTAAAACGAACTACGGCATTTTTAAAAACAAATTGACCGTTCATGTGTGGATAGTAACTTTCGTCATCCGGATTGTTATCGGCAAGAATATCGGTAACCCATCGTCCGCCCATTCCTGGTGCTAAAACTGCCAATTCCTTTGCATGTTGCCCTTCTGAATGTAAATGCGTAGAAAGTATTCCTTTGGTTGTGTTTTCTTCTCTTGAAACCATTGCTGCTCCTGCCCCATCTCCAAATATAACTGAAACACCTCGACCTCTATCGGTCATATCTAAACCAAGCGATTGTACTTCTGAAGCTACCACAAGGATATTTTTATACATTCCAGTTTTAATGAATTGATCGGCAACAGAAAGTGCATAAATAAATCCTGAACATTGATTTCTAATATCTAAAGCTCCTACGGTTTTTAAACCTAATTCTTGCTGTAAAGCCACACCGGGTCCCGGAAAATAATAGTCTGGCGATATGGTTGCAAAAACTATAAAATCTATAGCATCGCTGGCAATTCCAGAGCGTTCAATAGCAATCTTTGCAGCTTTAACTCCCATTGAAGTAGTTGTATCTTCACCTCTTACTATGTGTCTGCGTTCTTTTATACCAGTGCGTTCTTGAATCCACTCGTCTGTGGTGTCCATGATTTTAGACAAATCATCATTAGTAACCACATTATCAGGAACATAATATCCTAAACCTATTATTTTGGAATTATACATATAGTATCGTTTTATCAATTATAATATCACAAATTTAGTCATCTTTTAAAAATATCGACTAATTATTGGAATAAATTTTAGAATTGTTAATTTGACGAACCGTTATAAAACAAAAAAATAGTTAAGCAAATTATTGGAAAAATAGTATTTAACTGTGTCCATTTTCTTACTTTATTACAATTAAGACCTTGATAAGCACAAAACTCTTCAATTGAAATAGATTATGGAATCTTTCTATATTTGTAACTATTCAGCCTATATTTTTATAATGTTTTTTATTATGATTTTACAGTTTTAAAGAATACTTTTTTCTTTCTGTTAAAAAGCAATACCTTTGCAGACTGATTAAAAAACAATGAGATTACACAGAAATTTAGTTTACACAACCATAGACGCATTGAATGCCATTTTTAATGAAGGTGAATATGCCGATAAAGTTGTAGCACGTTCATTAAAAAAAGACAAACGCTGGGGAAGTTCAGATAGAAAATTTGTTGCCGAAACCATTTATGAAGTAGTTCGATGGAAACGATTATATTCAGAAATTGCTGATGTTAAAGAACCATACCATCGTGAAGATTTATGGAGAATGTTTGCCGTTTGGGCTGTTTTACGTGGTTACCCAATTCCCGATTGGAGACAATTAGAAGGAACTCCTGAAAGAAAAATAAAAGGAAAATTTGATGAATTATCAAAAATCCGTAAAATGCGTGAATCTATTCCAGATTGGATGGATGAAATTGGTGTTCAAGAACTTGGCGAAGAACTTTGGACCAAAGAAATTGCTGCTCAAAACCAACAAGCAAAAGTTATTTTAAGAGTAAACACTTTAAAAACAACAAAAGAAAAACTTCGTGCGCTTTTAATGGATTTAAATATAGAAACCGAATTCTTAAAAGATCAACCAGACGCATTAGTTCTAAAAGAAAGAGCTAATGTGTTTCTAACAGATGCTTTCAAAGAAGGAATGTTTGAAGTTCAAGATGCTTCTTCTCAATTAGTAGCAAGATTTCTTGATGTACAACCCGGAATGAGAGTTGTTGACACTTGTGCTGGAGCTGGAGGCAAAACATTGCACATGGCTTCTTTAATGGAAAATAAAGGTCAATTGATTGCAATGGATTTGTATGAAAGTAAATTAAAGCAATTAAAATTAAGAGCCAAAAGAAACGGAGCTTTCAACATAGAATACAGAATTATTGATAGTACAAAAGTTGTCAAAAAACTTCACGAAAAAGCCGACAGAGTTCTAATTGACGCTCCTTGTAGTGGATTGGGAGTTCTAAAAAGAAACCCAGATGCTAAATGGAAATTACAACCCGAGTTTATTGATAATATTAGAAAAGTACAAGCCGAAGTTTTAGAGAATTATTCTAAGATTGTTAAACCTGGCGGAAAATTGGTTTATGCAACATGTTCGGTTTTGCCATCAGAAAATCAAGAACAAATTAAGAAATTCTTAAGTACTGAAATTGGAAAAAGCTTTACCTTTGTAAAAGATTCTAAAATACTTGCCTCACAATCAGGCTTTGACGGGTTTTATATGGCATTATTAGAAAGAAAACAATAAATTGAAAATGAAAAAATACTTTTACCTATTGCTATTAGTAAACGCAATTGTTTTTGCACAAATTCCAACAGGATATTACAATACTGCTACTGGAACTGGTTACACTCTAAAAACGCAATTGAAAACTAGAATAACAACAGGTCACGTAGACCAAGGTTATGGCTCTATTTGGGGATTGTACACGCAAGCTGCTTTTAGAGATAACTACTATGAAAATAATGGAACTCTGTTAGATATGTATTCAGAAAAACCAACAGGAATCGATTCTTATGAATACTCTTCAACTTCGCAACAATGTGGCAACTATGGTGCCGAAGGAGATTGCTACAATAGAGAACATCTTGTACCTCAATCTTACTTTGACAACTTCCAAGTTGACCCAATGAAAAACGACCCATTTCACGTTGTCCCATCTGATGGAAAAGTAAATGGCGATAGAAATAACTTACCTTTTGGTGTAGTTGCCTCTGGAACTTACCTTTCTTCTAATGGTTCTAAAAGAGGTAGCAATACAGTAAATGGTTTTTCAAACTATTCAGGAACTGTTTTTGAACCAATTGACGAATTCAAAGGCGATATAGCTCGAGCTTACTTCTATTTTGCCACACGTTATGAAGACTATATGGATGACTTCTATAGTGCTGCAAATGCAAGTACTTGTCAAGCAAAAAATATGTTTGACGGCTCAATTAATAAAGTATTTAATGATAATTTTATTTTATTATTAATTAAATGGCATCTACAAGATCCTGTTTCTGCTAAAGAAATTGCTCAAAATAATGCCATTTATAATTATCAAGGAAATAGAAATCCTTATATCGATCATCCTGAATATGTATGCAGCATTTGGAGTGCACAATGTGTAACTGTAAATGCTCTTTCAAGAGATACATTTGAATTATTATCTAACATTTCTGTTTACCCAAATCCATCAAACGAACAAAAAATTAAAATAACTAGTGCTGTTTCAATTGAAACTATTAAACTTATTAATAGTAATGGACAAATTATAAATGAAGTTAAAAATCCAATTTTTGAAAGCAATACTTTCATAATGGAGAATTTACCTCAAGGGTTTTATTTTCTTAAATTAACTTCAGAGAATCAATCTGTTACTAAGAAAATTATTATCAACTAAATAATACGGCTTAGCACTATATAAAAGTCCAATAAATGGTACTCAATATAGTTTCAATATTTGCACAAACAGCAGTATAGCTATCAAAGTTTTATACCATAAACTTTTGGACTATTATATAAATAGTATTGGTATTAGACCATTTTAAAATTACAATTGGTATAACTTTCAAGCAAATAAAAGAAGACCTTTAGAATTAGGGCAATGAAAAAGTATTAAAAAAAGGTTTAAAAGTATAAGCGTTTTTTATTCCTTTTATCAAACACAACAATCAAAATGTGATAGGTTTTGTGTGCTCTAGTAAACAGCTCCGTTTTTTACTTATTTTTTCTTTGAATTTACAAACTCCATTTTGGTAGCATCATACATCAATTTATTTTCTTGTGTTTTATTTTTTTGAGTTATGGTTCCATCTAGATTTAGAGTACACTCAAACCCTTCTTTTCTCATTCGCTCTTGTGTTTCTGAGGCATTTTTTAATTTATCTAGAAATACTTTTTCAACAATATGATTTGTAATTTGTGTATTGGAGAAAACTTGTTTTTTTGAAGTTATTTCATAAACATTAGAAAAAACAGTTGTACAATCTTCTGTTTTCAAATCGGTTTTATTTAATGTTTTTTCTGTCCAAGATAAAAGATATAATTTTACGCCACCAGCTGTAAATGATTTTAATTTCACATCGGTTGGAGCAAATTTTGCATCAGCTAGCTTTACAATAATAGCATCTTTACCAGCTATTGTTAATTGAAAATTACCAACTTTAACCTCAGCTACCAGATTATCTACTTTTGCTAAAAACCCTTTAGAAGTTGTAACCTCTTTTTTGACTGTTGCTTTTTTCTTTTGAGAATAACTTGTAATGCTGCAAAAAGCAATTAACGTAAATAAAACAATCTTTTTCATAGTAGTGGAATGCTAAATGGGAGAGCAATATACAAAAAATTTGTATAGAAAATGTCAAATAAAAAACCGCCTTGTTCTGATATCAAGGCGGTTTCATAAAAAAAAATTAAAATTAATCTTTTGTTGATTTCACTGCTAGATTATAGATAACCAAACCAAAACCAATCTTGTTAATTGCATCGGCAATGTTGTAAGCAACATCAACATTACCTTTACCCAATAAACTTGAGTACCAACCGTCAGTTCCTAACATATATCCAAGAGGATAAATTGCCCAACCAACAAGTACAAACCAACATAAAATTTTGTGTGATGCAAGAACCTCGCCACCAGCTGCAGCAGCCAATTTGGACGCTTCGCCTAACCAAATTTCGTACACAATAGCGAAATAAGCTATTCCAGAAACTAATCCCCAAATCCAAGCATTTCCAGGATCTACTGCCTCTCCAAAGTATCCCGTTACTAACATTACTAATGAATAAATAATCATTTTCCATAATAATGATTGTTTAGCACCAGCAATTTTTAGAATTAAATAAAACTCAAGACACATCAATGGTACAGTTAAAACCCAGTCAACATAACGGAAAAAAGTTGGTGATTCTCCAAAGCTTGCCCAATAATCTCTCATATAGAAATAGTGAACCGCTGCAATAAAGGTAATTAAACCTGAAACCAAAACTGAAACACGCCACTTCTTATCAAATTGACTTAATGATAAGAAGAAAAATGCTGATGCAGCCATCATTGCCATGCATCCAATAAAAAATGTGAATCCAACATAATCAGTTGGCAACATTTTTGAAACCAATGAAATTGATAATAAATTTGTCATAGTATAAAAATTTAAATTATTTGTTTATCCAAAATTAAAAAACAATAAACAAAATAAATAAAAGTGTTTAACATTTTTTATATATCTTTAAACAGTTTTAAAATAAATATAAATGTCACATTCCAACAAAATAGCCATCTTAATTACATTTTTTGCTTTATGGATTAACATGTATTTTTCTTTCAAGTATCAACAAGTTATTGGATTTGTAGTAATATTCTTATTTGGAATCTTACACGGTTCTAATGATTTAGCATTATATCAAAAAATTAATGAAGAAAAAAAGTCGAATTCCTTGAGAAAAATCATTCTATATTATATAGCTATAGTTTTCTTGGGAGCATTGCTTTTTTATAGCATGCCAATTATTGCACTACTATTGTTTATTATTTTCAGTGGATATCATTTTGGAGAACAACATTGGAATAAGCTCAAATCAAATAAAAATTACTCTTTGCTAACCATTTTTGAAACCCTATACGGATTGTTTATTCTCTTTTTACTGTTTCAATTACATGAGTTGGAAGTAAAACAAATTGTTTTTCAAATCACTAGGAGTTCAATTGCTAAGTTAGATTTTAAAATAATAACATTACTAATAGGATTACTTTTGATAATATCAGGAATTATAGTCCATACAAAGACCACAA
Source organism: Flavobacterium sp. (assembly GCA_020048955.1). GTDB lineage: Bacteria > Bacteroidota > Bacteroidia > Flavobacteriales > Flavobacteriaceae > Flavobacterium. The sequence goes on along the minus strand of JAIFLT010000012.1, from coordinate 776 downwards.
AATTCAAATCAGAAATTAGCATCAATATTTTTTACCTAATAGTATTTGCTATCGTATTTAAAACAGCAGATTTGATTTGGGCATTTGCAATTTATTTTGTAGTTTGGCATAGCATTCCTTCTATTAAAGAACAAATTCATTTTTTGTATGGCTCATATACTTTTAAAAATTTCAAACGTTATTTTATATCTGCTTTCATCTATTGGATAATTTCACTCTTTGGTATTGGTATTTTGTATGTTCTTTTTAAGGATAAAGAAATTTTTAATGCTCTTTTCTTTTCTTTTCTAGCTGCTATAACATTTCCGCACACTATTGTGATAATCAAAATGCAAAATAAAGCATAAAATATTATTTCCCCGATTTTATCCTGTTGTCATGCTTACACAACATTTGACAATTTTCTGCCGATGTTCTTCCGCCTTCGTGCCAAGGTGTTATGTGATCGGCTTCCATTTCGTTGAGTTCAAATTTTTCATTGCATTTTACACAAATGCCGTTTTGCCTTTCAAAAGCTTCTCGTTTTTGTTTGTCTGAAAAAGTTCTAATGTTTAAATATTTTTCTTTTCGGGTTAAGACAAAATAGTAAATTCCTTTTTTGTTGGACACATCTTCATCGAGCATTAAAGTGGTAATTTCTTCTTCTAATACTTTTGAATCAAATTTTTCGTTTTTGTAATCGTTGTTTTAGTACACGACAATTTTAAAAAATTAACAAAAAATAAGTTCTTATAAATTTTGATATAAAGCTGATATTCAGTATATTAAAGGTTAAT
>JAIFLT010000124.1 GCA_020048955.1 Flavobacterium sp. | reverse complement strand
GGGAATATATTTGACAACTTACTTAATAGAATGATAAATACCAAACCTCAAACATATAAAATGATTATTAACTAAATGGATAAGTCAATAAGGTTATTAAGTTTTGTCATGTGGGTGTTTTTTGCAATTGTTGCTATCCCTTGTGGTGTATTTATATTATTAAACAAATGGTTTCCTGTTTTTAGCCACGATTTAGGTTTTTGGTTTTGGTCTGTTTTTGGGATTTTTACTATTGTAGCTTATATAGTTTTATGGAAACCCTTACTCTGGATAATTGGTATTTTTCAGTTATTGGGTGGTGCTGGACAATAAAAAATGCAGTAGGAAAGGAAAACATCTCCCAATAGTCGAGCGAAAAAGAATTTTCTCTTTACTAAAAATGAAATTAACAAAATGAAGCAAACAAAGACTTGAGTTTAGGAAAACTTGGACTAAATGAAAGTTTTGTGCAGTTGAATGAGGTAATTGTTGTTATGTTTAAATTTACTTACACACTTTATGGAATGCTATCAAGTACATCATTATCCTATAAAATCATAATTTAAGTTATTTAGGTCAAACTTAAAAGTGGTTGTTATTAGCTTATTTATTTCATCTAAAGTCAATGTTTTTTCAGTGATAGAATTTTCATTATAGATTCTTAAACGGTTGCCTTTTAAGAAATAAAAGTTGTTGTTAATTATTTTTGAAAATCTTAGACTGTTATGAAATGGATATATTGATTTGTCATCAAATCGTTTGTCTATTTCATTTTTTATTTCATTTTCACTTTTTCCTATAAATGGAATTTTTATCATCAATTTGTAATCTTTATCCGTTTTATGATAAAGTACTATGTTATCATTATTTATTACTGTTTTGAAGCTCATTCCATATACATCATATTCAATTGCTTCAAATTCAGGAAAGAGTTTTATACTTGGCCATCCAGAACCTACATCAATAAAATAAATTTTATTTTCGATGTTTATTGATAGCATTCGATGGCACTCTTTATCGTTAATAATAGCTGAATGAAGTTTTGATTCTATACCATTGTTATTGAGCACTTTTTTAAAATGCAAAACTTTATCAGAACATGTTCCACCCAAACTTGATGCAACATTATTTTTATTATTAAGCATAAACAAGTTATGAAACGGAACCATTTCAAACTCCTTGAGAAGTAATCGTTCTATTTTTTGAATTTGATTCATTTGTGATTTATTCCTCTTTTTTCAATTGCTTTATCAAATGTTGGGTATGAATGAAAATATTCGTGATTTGCTAATTTATCTGGAAAATGATTGTTCCAAATTTCTTTTAACTTTTCTTTTTCTGTTTTATTATTTTGAGTTAAATATTCCACCACTAGTTTTCTAATTCCTGAACCAACGTCAAATGACATTTTGTTTCGTTCGACTATCTCACTAGGAATATCATTTGCAAAAGCTTCTCTTAAAATCTGCTTTCCTATAATTCCATTAGCTGTTTCTTTTATCAATTCATTTAAAGAACAATCATTAGATGCAGCATATATTTCTCTGTCTAAAAAAGGACAACGAATTTCAATTGTATGTACCATTGATGCTAAATCTAATCGTCTTAATTCAGTAAAATGCATATTTTCAATGAGCTCAGTTCTCTTTTCAAACCATTGATTTACAGTTTTAGAAATTGGATAACCGCAGAATAGTTCATCGGCTCCTTCACCAGACAAAACTACTTTAATACCATCTTGATGTGCTGCTTGTGAAAGTAAAAAAGTAGCAAGTCCATTACTGATTATAGAAGGATTATAACTTTCGGTGTAATAAACCACCTTATTAATGAGTTCTGGTATTTCATTGGGATTAGGAAGGTTGATGATTTTGAGTTTTTGTTCTATACCCAACTTATTCATCAATGTTTTAACAAAATGCAAGTCCTGAGAATTATCATTACCTAAAGTATAATAAATTACATTAGTTGCAAGATTTGAAACTACTTTAGCAATTATAGAACTATCTAACCCACCACTTAAAAAGACTCCAAAAAGCTTTTCCTTTTTTGGAATACGTTTCTCAACTGCGTTAGTAACAATTTGTTTGAGATTCGTTTCTGTATTTTTAGGAATGTTGTGATTTTCAATTGTTTTGATAGTACCATCAATTAATTCTGAAAATCCTTTAGAAACTATTTGAAAGCTAGAAATAGTATCTACTGCTTTTAGTTCGCTGACAATAAATTCATAATCACCGGCTGTTCCATAAAACAATGGTTTTTTACCTATGTAATCACGTAAAAAAAACAATTGATTAGTAGCTTTATTATATATAATACCTGAATAAAAGCCATCTAAGTAATGTATGATTGAACTGCCAAACTTGTCAAACAATGGCAATATTATTTCCGTATCGGAATTTGAATTTGTTGTTAAATTGTATTCTTTTTTTAACTCCTTAAAATTATATATTTCTCCATTTATTAGACCAATTAAATTACCATATTCATAAGGTTGATTTGCTATTTCAGATTTATCATTTATTGCCAAGCGGTTAAAGCCAAATGAATAATTTTCAAATGAAATTATCTTACTAGAATCTAATCCTCTATGCTGTATTTTCTTTAAAGCCTTTTCAACAAGAGATGTGTTGTTTTTATGAATTATAGCTATTATGCCACACATTAATTATAAATATTTGTTGGTGTTAACCCAATGAATAAATTTTTTAAAAATATCTTTATGATCCGTTAAGGTTTGAATATTTAGACTCTCATTGTCTTTGTGAATATTACATAAACCATCATTTGGACCAAACCCTATATAGTATCCATCTTGAGGGATATTATGAAGAAAAGGACACTTACTGAACTTGTTTAAGTTTCGGTTTTCAACTATTGCTTCGCTTGCGTAAATTTTTTCATTCAAACTATTAAGGAAATCAGGTTCTTTTTCGGATTTAGGTAAATAGAAAATTACAGGTTTTCCGTTTTTGTAAATCCCTGTTTCTTCTAAATATATTTTAGCTCCAAAATCTGCAAAATATTTTGGAATTACTTCAAATGGAGTTTCACCACCAACTTCTTCTTCACCTTGAATAATCCATAAGATATTTGGCAGCGTTTCTCCATTTTCTACCATTTCTTTTATAGCCAATAATCTTGTTAAAAGAATCCCTTTGTTGTCTGCAATTCCTCTACCATAATAACGATTATCTTTTTTGTTCAATTCAAATGGTGGTGTATCCCATTTTTCCCAATCTTTAATTTTTTCTACATCATAATGACCGTAAAGCACCACTTTTTTGTCAGAAGTTGTATTGTTGTATTTGGCAACAATTACAGGTTGATGATATGGACTATTTCCCTCTGTAGTAATTTTGAATCCTAGAGGAGATAAAATATTGATTATAAAATCTATTGCAGATTGATTTGCTTCGTTATCATTTGCTATTGACGGAATAGCTATAAACTTTTTTAAATCTTCCTTTATCATTTAGAGTTAATTAATTTGATTATAAAATTCTTCCCAACCAACAATTTCAGTTGGGATTTCACCACTATTTATTTTTTTAGTTAATTTACTAAAATTATCATTATCCATCAAAGGAAATTTATATAATAAATAACTACGTTTCACAGCATTTGTAAACTTCTCTTCTGTATAGGGTTCAAACGATTTTCCATAATCAATAAATTTCATTTGTCCTGATATTGTTTGTATACTATTCTGTGCATTTATGTTGGTAAAAACAAACCCTGTCTTTTTGCAAAATTTCAAAAATGAAATAATATTTTCCTCGTTAACGAATTCTAATTTTTTAAATGGATGAAATGGATAGCGGATAATTTTATTTTCACCTGTCTCAAAGAATTCTAGTTTTTCAAGTAAATTACATTGATCGAAGTTTGCAGAAATTTCCTTTAAGAATATCCATGCGTTTTGTGGTATATCATAAAGTGATTTGTAAACCCAAATAGTATCCGTAAGTGCTATACCTTCATGTCCTTTTCCAAGTATCCTAATAGGTTTTTTAATTTTGAAATAAGTCTCTACGATTTGTTGATGTTTTATTTCGTATACAGAAATTTCTGTTATTGAATTATCGTAATTCCAAATCGTAATTAGAAATTCATTAAAAAATTTTTTTAAAGTAATTTTATTTTGTGCTTCCTTAATAAGATTAGTAAAACCATTCAATTCTTCTAATTTTATTAATTGTTCCTGAAACTCTTTAGCAGCTTCGTATTTATTGGATAAAAGACTTGCTAAACCAATAATTCTATAATAATTCATTAGAAAACGTGTTTCTCGTTTTCTTAAATAGAAATTATATGTTTTTAAAAAATCTTGATAAAATTTTTCTTCTATTAATTTTTCAAAAATATCTTTTGGACGATATGGATTGGTTTCTGACTTAATTTGATTGATTACTTTTAAAATACTTTTGTTAAAAGCATAACCAATAATATCGTACGCCGATTTTTCAAGTTCTTTCTTTAATTCAAATTTTGAAATTGGTCGATTATGATCTATTGAAAAAGAGTGTTCAATAAATTTTTTGTTTGAAACCACTTGATTTAATAAAGCCCAAGTTAAATCGCCTCTTCTTGCGAATTTGTTTTTGACTTCAATATTTACTACTGGGTAATAATGTAAAACGTCTCTATTTAAGACAATTGTATTAGCTCCTCTTTTAGAGATTATTTTTTCTTCTGCTTTTAATTCTTTTTGTATCGCTTTTCTTGATAATGCTTTCCCTGATAAAATAGTTACTAAATCGTTCTCTGAAGTATCCGTATGATAAATTGGAGTTTCTAAATGATCACTATGCATATCGGATAAATCATAATAATAATCTGGTTTTGATTTGATTTTTAGATAGTCAGCATTTATTGAGGAATTTGCCTGTACACTATACAAAAAATCAACTAATTGGGTACGGATGCAACAAAGCGTCGGTACTGGTGGGTCGCAACTAATTGCACCAATAATTGTATCTACTTTTCCAATATTTTTATTTATTATTTCAAAAATATTAATTGATTGATCATTCAGTTCTGTGAATGTGGTTGCACTAAATTTAATATCATCATCAATAATCCAATAAACAGGATTTTCCATCTCCATTGTTTCTGTAAATAGATGATGGTGTAGGATAGTTCTACCTAAGGGAATTGAATTAATTGAAGAAAACTTTTTAAATATTGCACCATAGTGACCACTTGCAAGATTCGATTGCCATTCAATATGCTTTATTATTTTAAAAGCTATATTGTGCTTATAAAATACTTTTTCGCAATTTTTTAGTGATTTCCCTTTTGGTGTATCATCAACAATTATAACTAAATCAACAGCAATTTTTTTGTTTACAATTTCATTTACAACACGTTCTGCAATACTTTCATTTCCGGCTATAAATCCTATTACAAATTCATAATTTCCTTTGTTTTCAAAGGTGATTTCTTTCTGAATTGTAGCTTGTATGTTAGAAGGTATATTTTCAAATTCGATTTTAGAGACACCAAACAACTTATTAGCTCTTGCAAAAAACAACTCTTTGTATTCTTCATTCATTAAGTGATTGTACTTGTAGTAAAATAGCAGTAAGCTCTTTTTCTTTTTCTCACCACTAGTTGTTTCTCTTGGACGATCGTTGTCTGTATGTTGTGTTACAAGATGTTTAGTTACAATTTTGTAAGTTGGATTTAACTGAAAAACTCGAACTAAAAAATCTCTATCTGCTGTAGCAGCTGCAGATTCGTCAAAACTACCTGCACGCAATAGTGTTGTTAATTTTATAAACGTATTTGAACCACATATTCCTGGATTTCCAGTTAGAAAATTTCTAATGGTCAATTCATTTGGTAAAATTTGCAAGTAATTTTCTGTTGCGCTTTTACGCAAAAGATATCCAATTAGTAAATCAAAATTCTTGGTATTGTTATTTTCTATTTCTTGTAAATAATCTGATATCCATTCATCATCATCATCAAGAGATGCGAAATATAGTTCTTCAGAGATACCACACTCTTTTATAATTTCTTCTACAGCAGTATTTAATGCTCCAGTGTATGTTGTTGTTCTTAAGTTTTTAGTAAGGTTAATTTTAAAATCAGCGCAAATGTTTATTTCTTTTTCATAATTATCATCGTTAGAATTAGAAACAACAACAATGAAATCAGGTTTTCTGATTTGATTTTTAATTGATTTTAATGCTCTTGGAAGCAATGTCAAACGATTACAAGTTACTACTACAGCTGCTATTTTCATAAATCATTTAAAGCTATCGATAACTCCTCTAGTGAGTTTGGTTTAACAAATATTCTTTCATATGTTGGAAGTGATTCTGATTTTATATCTTTTTTTTTCTTTATGATACAAACCGAAGTATATCCATTTTCTTTAGCTAGATTAATCCCAGATTCATTATAATATCCTGATGGAAAGCAAAAGGAATTAACAGGCTTAGCTGTTATTAGTTCTAAAGAATTTTTAGAATGTTGTAATTCAAAAATTATTTGACTTTCATCCATATATTCAGCTGTAAATAAAGAATGTGTTACGCTGTGTGAACCAATTTCAAAACCATTGTCCGCTAAATATCTAATTTGTGAAGGTTGTAAGTATGACACTCTATTGCTTTGGAGTTCTGTAAAACTAGTTTTTAAGAACTTTTCTTGTTCTTCAGGTTTGCTCCAATAAAATTTTTTTTTGATGTCACCCGAAATATAATCTTCTCTTTTTTCGTCTGACAATGTCATTTCATCAACACATTGGTAATATCTATCGAGTGGTAAAACAGTATTGTTAATGCAATGATTGAGAATAGGGTAGAAGGTTGCTGTTAAATTGAATTTTTGAAGTATGGGCAAAGCAAATTCAAAGTTATCTGAATAACCATCATCAAAAGTTAATGCTACTAATTTTGTGTTATTTTTTCTTTTTTTGATATCTGAAATGTTTACAAATTCAAATTTGTTGTGAACAAGATAGGTTATTACTTTTTCAAAATATTCTTGAGAAATTAGTGTTCCAAATGTTGCATATGCATTAGGTTTTTTGATGAGTTTTTGGGGTAAAACTCTATGAAACATCAGTATCTTAGCCATTCATTAATTGATTTAGTATTTCATCAATAGTGTTTACAGGAATTAGTAAACCACTTTTTCTATTATCTAAATCTCTACCTGCTAATTCTTTTGCCCAGCCGTCAAATTGCGTTACGCATAACACTTTCTTATCAAGTTGCCAAGCAAAAGCAATTTCTGAAAGCGTGCCTGCGCCACCACCAGCAGCAATAATAATATCAGCAGTTCGTACAATAAAAATATTTCTTGCAATTCCAGTTCCTGTAGGAATAGCTATGTCAATGAATGGATTAGCATTATTATCATTGTCTTCAGGTAGGATGCCAATAGTTTGTCCATCGAATGTGTTTTGAGATTGTTTTATGCCTTTGCATACTGCTTCCATAAATCCACCAAGTCCACCACAAACTATAGTTCTATCTTTTGAAGCAAGTTGTAATCCAAGTTGCTCTCCAAATTCATAAAGTTCCTTATTACACATTTTAGTATTAGGACCAATTATTCCAATTTTTTTCATTCTGTCAATTTGAATTACAAATTAAGGTTTTTATTTTATTATTTTAAGTGTTGCTAAACGCTTTCGTCATCAATTCTATTTCACTTCTGGGAATTCCAAGTTCTTTTGCTATTGTTTTCCAATTGCTAGTTGCTTGATGTACTTCTTTTATTATGGTGTCCATTTGTTTTTCATCTAAACGGAAATATGTTCCCACACTTTTAGCTAATTCGAAATCGAGGGCATTGTTATCGGTATCAATGTTTAGGGCTAAACCGTCTTTATCTATAGATGGATTAAGGTCGTATGCCGGTGAAAGTATCCAGCCTTCTTTTGTAAGTATAAAACCATGATTTCTTAGATGGTCGTCTGTATTGGAAATAGCAATATTAAAAATGATTCTCCTCCATAATTGGTGTAGATTAGTTTCTATGTTGGTACCATGATTACTTATAAATTCGGCTATATCCAAGTAACTTGCCTGATTATCTCTTATTGTATCTTCATTATTTCCTGTCATAGTCATAGCTGATGCAAAATGTATTCTTTCGCCGTTATCTCTATCAAAACGTTTGGTAAAAAAGGTGTTATAATTACCCATTATTTTTTCTATTCTACAAGGTGCCATTTCAATTCCTGCCTTACTTGCTAGTTGGTAGGCTAAAAATTCCCAAGCTGCTTTATCGGTAGTGTCTGTTTTGGAATGAAATTTGGCAATCCAAAGACTTTTATTATTATCTAAAATGTTAGCTTTTGGCCTTGCACCACCTAGTGAAGAACCAGGAGCCATTAAAACAGATAACCATTTTTTTACCTCATCATTATTCTCATCGTTTTCAAAATTTGAAGCAGCATTTTGTAATTCTCTAATAGATGACCAAGGTGGTGTTGATGCTGTTTTGTTGCTATCCAAGAAATCACCATTTGGGTCTATTTTGAAACGTAATGCACCCATACGACTTTCATCATTAACACCTAAAAGGAAGTCAATATCGTATAGTGTTTTTGGCTTTTCGTTTTTCTCTTTTGCTTGTTGTGCTTCTCTACGTTTCATTAAAGTACGTCCCCAAGTGTCAGGCATACTATCGAGGAATATGCCAAAATTTTCTTTTTGATTTGGGTATTGTGGTCCACCATACAATTGAATATCCGGATCTAAAAGGAATTTTTGCTCTGTTTTTAACCACTCTTTGTCGTATTCAAAACTAAATGCTTTTTTACCTTTAGCTTGTTGGGCAGATAATATACCAATGATTTTTGGATCTGGCATTTCTTGCCAATGTGCATATACATATATATCGGTTTTTGTGGACATCTTAGATGGTTAGATTTTTGGATTGTTAGATTTTTAAAACTTTAGTATATTTTACTTTATCAGGTACTTTTGCTTTTATTATCAAAAGTTCTCAATACAATTTTTTCTTCATTGCATTACAAAAAAAATCACTCGAACTGACGTTTTATAATTACTGTCAACTTACTTAAACTTAACTGTTATTTAAGTAGTTCAAGGTCTTGGAGTTTTCTTCCTAGTTCATCGTCTGCTGCAAGTTTTAGGAAATCATCTTGTAGGCCTAAAACACGCAGCACATTGAAATAGGCTCCCATTGCTACACTTGTGTTTCCTTGCTCAATTAAATGCAATGTTGACCGAGAAATAGCTGCTCTCTCTGCTACTTGAATCATAGTGAGTTTTCGCCTTTTACGAGCTATCTTAATATTTTCTCCCATTTGTTTTAAAACCTTGTCATACTTTGGAAAAACAGTTTGCTTTTTGGTCGCCATTTTTAATAAATGTTTGTTATTCTGAACAAAAATAG
>JAIFLT010000051.1 GCA_020048955.1 Flavobacterium sp. | reverse complement strand
AGTAGTATTTATAATCAACCAAACCTATAAGGTTTTCAAAACCTTATAGGTTTAAATATCTAAAAACCATGACAATAGAACAAATTCAAAATTTTAAAGGAAAATATCCAAAACAACTTTGGTATTTATTTTTTAGCGAAATGTGGGAACGTTTTTGTTTCTACGGAATGCGAGGGATGCTAGTGGTTTTTATGGTAAATCATCTAGCTATGGATGAAAAAACGGCCAATTTGCAATATGGTGCCACTCAAGCATGGGTCTATGCCTTTACTTTTATAGGCGGATTGTTTGCTGATAAAATTCTGGGATTAAGAAAATCACTTTTTTGGGGAGGAATTTTGATGATTATTGGGAGTGTTATTCTTGCCGTTGACCCGAAGAATTTTTTCTTTATTGGACTTGGTTTTACAATTGTTGGAACAGGTTTTTTCAAACCAAATATTTCTTCAATGGTCGGACAATTATACAAAAATGATGATCCAAGAAGAGATGCAGGTTTTTCATTCTTTTATATGGGTGTAAATCTTGGCGCATTAATTGGAGGTTACATTTGTATTGCTGTAGCTGAAGGTTCTATGTGGAAATCCTTAGTTCCAGAAAATTTAAGATGGAATGTAGGTTTCGGATTTGCAGCAGTTGTAATGATTATTAGTTTATTGACATTCACTCAAACTCAAAAAAGTTTAGGTCCAATAGGTCTTTCGCCTATAATGGATGTTGAAAAATCAAAGAAAAAAATTCTTGAAGTTGCAACTTATTTAGGTTCACTTATTATTGTTCCAATAATTATTGTGATGGTTGCGAATACAAAGTATACCGATTATTTCATGATGTTTATAGGTCCAGCTTCTATTTTATATCTATTTTATGAAATGAAGAATTTTTCAACTGCGGAAAATAAAAAACTTTTAGCTGCTTTAGTTTTCATTATTTTCTCCATTTTCTTTTGGGCATTTTTCGAGCAAAGTGGTGGTTCGTTAAGTTTATTTGCAGTGAATAATTTGAACAACGAAATTTTAGGAGTTGAGTTGAGTCCTAATGGAGTTAATAATGCTGCAAATTCACTTTTTGTAATTGCTTTTGCAGCAATAGTGGGATTGGTTTGGCTTTGGATGAATAAAAGAAAAATCGAACCCAATACAGTTATAAAATTTGGTTTAGCATTTCTGTTTCTTGCAGGAGGTTTTTGGATATTTTATTACACCAAATTCTTTGCCGATTTAAATGGAAGAACTTCATTAGGAATTTTCACTTTTGGTTGGTTTATAATCACTTTTGGAGAACTTTGTTTATCACCAATTGGTATGTCTGCCATGACCAAATTATCGCCACAAAAAACCCAAGCGGTAATCATGGGTATGTGGTTTTTAGCAAGCGCTTATGGACAGTATTTTGCGGGTTTATTAGGAGCAAACATTGCTGAAGCATCTGAAAACGCAACTAATATAGAAAAACTTAACGTATATGCTGATGGTTATTATCAATTAGCAATTTATGCGTTAGTTGCGGGAGTAATTCTAATAGCAATTTCACCGTTAATTAAAAAACTAATGCAAGAAGTAAGATAGCCAACATTTTTTTGGTACTATTTTTGAATATATTTGTAAAAAATTAAAACATGAAGAAATTATTTATAACATTATTATTTGTCGTTTCATCAATGACAATTCAAGCCCAAGAAAAACTAACTTGGCATACTAATATCGATGAAGCCATTGCAATTTCAAAAACTCAAAACAAACCATTATTCTTATTTTTTACAGGAAGTGACTGGTGTGGCTGGTGTATTCGTTTGCAAAATGAGGTTTTTAAAACACCTGAGTTTATTGCATGGGCAAAAGAAAAAGTAGTTTTGGTAGAACTAGATTTTCCTAGAAGAACACCACAATCAGATGCTTTAAAAATTCAAAATAATCAGTTGCAGCAATTTTTTCAAGTTAGAGGTTATCCAAATGTTAGATTAGTAAAGGCAACTGTTGCTAGTGATGGTAAAACTAGCTTTGAACAACTTGGTGAAACGGGTTATGTAGCCGGCGGACCAACAGTTTGGTTGGACGGAGCCAATAAAATGGTTGATAAATTTGTTCCATACACAGTAGAAGTGCAAAAAACAGCTAAAAAAGCAACCAAAAAGAAAAAAGCAACTAAGAAAAAAGCTTAGTTATAATTTATAGAATCCCTTTTCTGAAGTGTCATGAAAAGGGATTTTTTCTTTTCTACAAGTTTCTCGCCACACTTTGATATAGGTTTTATAATTGGTAGCGTCAACAACAACTTGTTGAGGTTTCCAAGATTTAAAGATGCGCTCTAAGTTTACTTTTGGCGAATTTGTAAGTAGTAAAATATCTGGTTTTTCTTCTTTAACATAAACGGCATTACTATCTATTAATAGAATTTTCTTGTCTTTGAAATAAAATAAGTTGGATAAAGTTTTTTTCTTTTCAATCTTACAAAAATTAGCAACTAAATAAGATTTTAAAGCAAGATTATTATCACTTGTTTTTAATATACTATCGTTACTATAAAGTGTAACCTTATTTCCGTGTCTTTCTATAATTATAGTCACTTTCTTTTTACTAAAAACGATAAATTCACTGTTCTTCTGACTGTCATATTTTGCATAAATTGTAACAAGTTGTAATCCAATAATGGCAATTAAACTAAAAGCCAATTTCTTGAAAGTTGGTTTTTTGAACCAGATAATTAATCCGATGATGACTAAATACCAACACCACATCATATAGGAGTTGAGTGATAGATCTTTAAATATAAAATCTTCAAACGATGCTACCCAAGAAATAATTTTGTTCAAAATCCAAATACTCCATTCTAACAATTTCATTAACGGAATCCATACAACATTAAAAGCAGCAAGTAGCATTACAATAACTCCAATGCCAAGTATTACACTCAAACCTGGAAGAATTACAATATTGGTAATAAAAAATAATCCTGGAAATTGATGAAAATAGTAAATACTTAAAGGAAATGTTCCTATTTGAGCAGCAAATGAAACAGTAATTATGTCCCAAAAATAGTTGATGATTTTGTTTTTAGGTGTCCAAATGGAAGCTAAGAGCGGTTGCAACCAAACTATAAAAAATAAAGCAACATAACTCAATTGAAACCCAATATCAAAAAGGAATGAAGGTTTTACTAACAAAATTAACAAAGCAGATACATGAAGCGTGTTATAAATATTGATGCTTCGCCTTAAAAACATTCCAACGGCTACAAAAGAAAACATGGTTACCGATCGAACCACCGATGGTGCCAATCCTGCCAATATGCCAAAAGTCCAAAGTGATAATAGTACTAAAACCAACTTAATAATTGAACCTCTTTTTGTGTTAGGTAGTGGAGTTAGTAAAAATGTAACAAAAAGCAGAATACAACCTACATGCAAACCTGAAACTGACAACACATGAACGGCGCCTGCGTATTGATAATCTCTAATTACTTCTTGTGAAATATCTTGTTGTTGACCAAGAATTAATGCAATAACAACACTTAATTCTGTTTTATTGAAATTATTTTTTTCTAAATTCTGTATTATTCTAGCACGTAGTTTACTTGCATAATAAGAAATGCTTTTTTCTACCATTGAATTGATTTTGACATCGGTCACATCGGCATATATCTGAGCATAGATTTGCTGATTTTCAAGGTACTTTCCATAGTCAAATTGATTCGGATTGTTTGGTTTTCTATTTATATAGAAAGAACCATTAACCTTTAAGTGAGAACCAATTTCTAAGGTAGGTAGCACACTATCTTTTCTGATATTTAAAATTAGTTTACCATAACTTTTTTTACCATTCAATAGAATCATTTCGGCAACAAAACGATCATTATTCAAAGTGTTTTTTAGTTTTTCTTTAATAATCAGTTCTGTGGAAATTTCATTTTCCAATGGGTCAATTTGATGTAAATAATGATTTTTATTTAAGGTTTGATTGCTAATAGATAAAGTAAAAATACCCAGTAAAAAGGACGAGCAAAGCGTAATTACTCCAAAAATTGGTTTTTGAATTAGGTCATTTCTATTTTTGAAATAATAAAAAAGTAAGGATAAAATTCCAAAACATAATAAAACAAAAATTAACGTCAAATTTGGTTTTGTGCTATGAGAAAAAATTATTCCAAACACAAAACAAAGCGTTATTCTTACTAAAGGAAATTGTACTACTTTCATTTCAATAAAAGTATATAAAAAGTATATTCCTACAAAAAAATAATTGTTCTAAATTTTGTTAATTTGATCAAAGGATTTGGAGTAATAATCTTTGGTTATTGAAGAAAATTTAGTCCACTTTTTTGAGCATTACTTTTGCAAATTACCTCTCCTTATTTTTTAGAAATTTCTTTTTGAGATTCTTGCAAGTGATAAATCATATTATTTTAGAGTGCTCACTATCAAATGAGCCGTTTTTTCACTTGCGCCAATTCCGCCCAGTTTTTGTTCTAAATCATCATACTTTTTAAGTAACTGTTTTCTGTGGTTTTCATCAAGAATTTTAGTCAATTCAGACTTAATTCTAATTGGATTACATTCTTCTTGAATCAACTCTGTTACTACTTCTTCGTCCATAATTAAGTTGACTAATGAAATATATTTTAAAGTTATAATTCGTTTGGCTATTTGATAAGAAATCCATCCGCCTTTGTAACAAACCACTTCGGGCACTTTAAACAATGCTGTCTCAAGAGTAGCCGTTCCAGAGGTAACTAGTGCTGCATGAGAATTACTTAATAAATCATACGTTTTATTTGAAATAAACTTGATGTTTTTATTGTTTAAAAAGGTTTCATAAAAAGAATATTCCTGACTAGGAGCACCAGCAATCACAAATTGATATTCTGGAAAATCATCGACAACACTTAGCATTACCGAAAGCATTTTTGAAATTTCTTGTTTTCTACTTCCTGGTAAAATGGCTATAATTGGTTTGTTGTCTAATTTATGTTCTTTTCTAAAAGATTCAGCATCAATAACAGTTCGATTATGAATGGCATCAATTAGTGGATGACCAACAAATTCTACCGAAAAATTATGTTTTACTTCATAAAAATCTTTTTCAAATGGAAGAATAACATAAAGTTTATCAAAATCACGTTTGATGTCTTTAATTCTATTTTCTTTCCATGCCCAAATTTGTGGAGAAATATAATAATGTGTCTTTATGCCTCGTTTTTTTGCCCATTTTGCAATGCGCATATTAAAACCAGGATAATCAATGAAAACGATTACATCTGGATTGAATTTTTCAATATCCGATTTACAAATTTTAATATTATTTAAAATGGTTTTTAGGTTCATAACCACTTCAGCAAATCCCATGAAAGCTAGTTCACGATAGTGCTTTACCAAAGTTCCACCAATATTTTGCATCAAATCACCACCCCAAAATCGGATGTCAGCATTTATATCTTCTTTATACAATGCTTTCATCAAATTAGAACCATGTAAATCGCCCGATGCTTCTCCAGCAATGATATAATATTTCATATATGTAAAATTTGATTTGTTAGTGGTCATATATGGTATCGCCTTTTTATTTATACGTGTTTGCTTGCGCAAACTTGTTGTTAATAGCGATTTCATATGTTTAAATTTTATTTTTCAGCGGTAACATATGGTATCGCCTTTTTAATCATAGGGGTTTATCACACAATTGTTTTTGTTTTTCATCGGAGTTCGATGACCCGAGAGCTTGCTCGAACTGGCGAAGCATTTATCAATTGCATACGCAAACTAGTTGTTAAAGGCGATTTCATAAAATTATAAAAACATTGTTGTTATTGCTAAAATAATTGTTGCCATAACAACGCCTCTTGCCATTAACTCTTTATTTTTTTTCAATAAAATGAAGAAAATCAATATATTTAAAACAGCACCAAGAGCAACAACTTTTCCAAGTATTCCTTCACTTTTTATAATATAAAAATCTTCTATTAAATCATATTCGGTTTGGGTTTTTAAAAACAAATATGAACCTATGAATGTAGTAACTAGTCCAATAAAAAATCCGATTAGTAAATCTGTTTTCTTCATTTTAATAATATTTTTATATCTAAAATTACAAATCCCAAGTATTTAATGTTTGAATGGCATGATGAGCTGTCAAATCAAATTGAACTGGAACAATAGAAATATAGCCGTTTGCCAAAGCAAATTCGTCAGTATCTTCTCCTTTATCTTGGTTAACAAATTCACCTGTCAACCAATAATATTCTTTTCCAAAAGGAGTTACGCGTTTGTCAAATTTTTCTTGCCATATAGCTTTCGCTTGACGACAAATCTTAATTCCTTTAATTTCCTCTGTTTTTAACTTTGGAAAATTGACATTTAAAACGGTTCCTTCTGATAAACCATTTTTCAAAACTTGCAGTGCAATTTTCTTTACAAACGGTTTGATTGGTTCAAAATTGGCATTCCAGTTATAATCTAAAAGTGAAAATCCAATGGCTGGAATTCCTTCAATTCCGGCTTCTACCGCAGCACTCATAGTCCCTGAATAAATTACATTGATGGAAGAATTAGAACCATGATTAATTCCAGAAACACACAAATCAGGTTTTCTTTTCAAAATTTCGTTTACTGCCATTTTCACACAATCTACAGGAGTTCCAGAACAACTGTATTCTAAAACTTCGGCGTTTTCTGCCGAGATTTTATTCAAATGCAAAGTGTTGTTGATAGTAATTGCATGCCCCATAGCACTCTGCGGACTATCAGGCGCAACCACAACAACATCGCCAATTTCTGACATAACAGCAATTAATGCACGAATTCCTGGTGCAGATATACTATCGTCGTTGGTTATTAGAATTAAAGGTTTTTTAGACATTAGAATTTTATTGATGTAACAAAAGTAATTATTTTAAGACGTATTCCGTTACAAATTTTATAACTTTGACCCATAGCAATGGTTTTAACAAAAAATTATGCGATGTCTTAATTTAATGGCATAGTTTTTTATGTATTTTAGTAGAAAAATTAATGAATACAATAGTTCAATTTATGAAAAGACATTATAAAATAGTACTTTTAGTGCTAGCGCTTTCCGTTGGTTTATGGAGTTTTATCCCTAAAGATAAAAATGATCCAGAAAAAGATAAATTACTTATAGAGCTATTGACGTATGTTATTGAAAAAGGGCATTACAGTCCGGCTCAAATTGATGATGCTTTTTCTAAAGGAGTTTATAAAGATTATATTACGGCTTTAGATCCATCAAAAAGATTCTTTTTGCAATCAGATATTGATGAATTTTCTAAATACGAAACTCAGATTGATGATCAAATCAACAATAAACAACTTACTTTTTTTGATTTGACTTATTCCCGTCTTATCAAAAGAATGAAAGAAAGTGAAAGCTATTATAAAGCTGCGCTAGAAAATCCTATTGATTATTCTATTAATGAAGATATTGATACAGATTATGAAAAAGCGCCTTATTCTAAAAATGTTTCCGATATAAAAGAACGTTGGAGAAAGCAAGTAAAACTTTCAACATTATCTTCTTTAGTTGAAAAGCAAAAAATTCAAGAAGACATTCAAAAGAATAAAAATAAATCTCCAGAAGAGCGTTTGAAAGAATATCGTTTAAAAATGGGTGATAAATTAACTCCTGAATTGGAGAAAAAGTTTCAAGAAAGTATTGTTAAAACGGAGAATGATGCTCCAAAATCATTGGAACAATTAGAAAAAGAAACAAGAGAAAGTACTTTAAAATCATTGAATGAGAATTTTACTTTTATTAGTAAAGAATTAGATCGTTCTGATTGGTTTTCGGTTTATGTAAATGCTATTGCTTCTAGATTTGACCCACATACTTCTTATTTTGCACCAGACGAAAAAGAGCGTTTTGATGTAAGTATGAGTGGAAAATTAGAAGGAATTGGAGCGCGTTTACAAAAGAAAAATGATTTTACTGAAATAACAGAATTAATTTCTGGCGGACCAGCTTGGAGAGGAAAAGAACTAGAAGCTGGTGATGTAGTTCTAAAAGTTGCTCAAGGAGATAGTGACCCTGTTGATGTAGTAGGAATGCGTTTGGATGATGTGGTTAAAAAAATTAAAGGTCCAAAAGGGACAGAAGTTCGCCTCACAGTTAAGAAAACAGATGGTTCGCTTAAAGTGATTTCAATTATTAGAGATGAAGTTGAAATTGAAGAAACCTATGCAAAATCTAGTGTTGTTGAGAAAAATGGGGTAAAATATGGTATTATCTATTTACCAAAATTTTATATTGATTTTGAAAATAAAGACAGTAGAGATGCCGGAAAAGATGTAGCACTAGAAGTAGCAAGATTAAAAAGTGAAGGTGTTCAAGGAATTATTGTAGATGTTAGAGACAATGGTGGCGGTTCTTTAAAAACGGTTGTTGATATTGGCGGATTGTTTATTGAACAAGGACCAATTGTACAAATTAAATCGGCAGCTGGAAAAAGAGAAGTCCTTTATGATAAAGATGCAAAAGTAGAGTGGGATGGACCATTAGTTATTATGACCAATGAGTTTTCTGCTTCTGCATCAGAGATTTTAGCAGCAGCAATGCAAGATTATAAACGTGCCGTTATTATTGGAAGTAAACAAACTTATGGTAAAGGAACGGTTCAAAATGTTATCGATTTAAACCAGTTTGTAAGAGGAAATACTTTAGGTGATTTAGGAGCTTTAAAAACAACTACTCAAAAGTTTTACAGAATCAATGGTGGTTCTACACAACTTGAAGGCGTAAGCAGTGATATTGTGATGCCAGATAGTTATGCCTATTTAAAAATGGGTGAAAGAGATGTAGACAATGCAATGCCTTGGGATAAAATTGAAGCTGCCGAATACAAGCTTTGGGATAAAGCTACTAATTATGATTTGGCTATTCAAAATAGCAAGAAACGTATTGTAAGTAATCCTCAAATGAATCTGATAGATGAAAATGCAAAATGGCGTCAAGCACGTAATGAGGAGAATGTATATAGTTTGCAAATTGACAAATTCAAGCAAGAGCAAATGCAATTAGAAGAAACAAATAAAAAGTATAAGTCAATTGCTGATTATACCAATACTTTTATATTCAAATCGTTGCCCTATGAAGAAGAACAAATGAAAACCGATGTAACATTAAAAGAAAAGCGCGAAAGATGGCACGAAAGCCTTTCTAAAGATATTTACATAGAAGAGGCAATTCATGTTCTTGATGATTTAAAGTCAGGAAGCACAAAAAAAGCAGTGACATCTAAGTTAAAAAAAGAAAAAATTCTAAAATCATAAGAATCATATAATTTAAAAAGAGGCTGTCCTAAAAGTTTTAGTACAGCCTTTTTTGTTTGTTATTTTACTCTAAAATTTGTATCTTAGAGGTGTAAAAAAGTAAC
>JAIFLT010000085.1 GCA_020048955.1 Flavobacterium sp. | reverse complement strand
TATCAAACAACTACGGAACAAGAGACCTCGATTTTACACTATATAGAATAAAGGGCTATTTCTCATAGCACCTCAAAAAAAGAATTAACCTCAATTTTTTGTTTCCGCTTATTTATTTTTCTGTTTTTTTTAGCATATCCAAAGTAACAATGGTTCTAAAACCAATATGATCAGAACTAGAGTCTTCTGTCATTCCCATTCTTGCAGAAATTCTATAACTGGAACAGTAATTGGCATTGCATAAAAATGAGCCGCCTTTAATTACTCTTTCTTTTTGATTTGGGTTATTTGGGTTGTTTGGCACAGCAGCTCCTTTTGGGTTTTTGGTCACTTTATTAGAGTTAGCTAATTCCGAATAATAATCGGTATTGTACCAATCTAAAGTATATTCCCAAACATTGCCCGCCATATCAAATATTCCCAAACTATTTGAATAATAAGATTTTACGGGCGACATGAGGTTATATCCATCTATTTGGTTATTTTTTATTGGAAATGAACCTTGCCAAGTATTTGCGCTTTTATCTAACTTTGAGTAGTCATTTCCCCATGTATAAATCGATTCCTTTAAACTTCCTTTTGCAGCCAATTCCCATTGTGCTTCTGTGGGCAATTTTCTATTCGCCCATTTGCAATATGCCAAAGCATCGTTATAAGTTATGTGAACCACAGGATAATTATCCATGCCTATTATAGTTGAATTTGGACCGTTTGGTTGTTTCCAGTTGGCACCCAAAACCCATTTCCACCATTGTTGCCAGTTGTCAAGTCCGTTTATCTCTTTTATATCTTTGAAAAAAACCAGTGAACCCGGAGCCAAAAGAGAGTCTGCTGGTTTTGGCGTGCCCTCTGGGAGCATTTTTTTCATTTCTTCCCAATTAATGGCTCGTTCAGCAGTGGTTTTATATCCTGTTGCTTCTACAAATTTCTTAAATTGAGCATTGGTTACTTCGGTTTCATCTATAAAAAAGCCGTCCACTTCAACAGGATGGGCTGGTTTCTCGTGTGGTAAAGCATAGCTATCGTTTTCTGATGCGCCCATTGTAAAAGAATTGCCTGGCACCCATACCATTCCTTTAGGAATTGTTGTATTTTTTGGATAGGTTACAATCAATTCGGTATCCGATTTTTTACATGAAAAAAAAATAAATGAAATTAATATAAAAGATATTCTCATTTTTTAAATGATTTAAAATTATCGAAAATGTAGGCAAATAAACGTAAATGACAAAGTTTTTATTGGTAACAAAAAACAATTTTCCTTTAAAATTTGTATAAATTAGATTGTTATCATTCAAAATAATTTTCAAATTTAATTTGAAATGTCAGTTGTTGAAATATTAGTTTTTTTATCACCATTTAATATTTTCGTCTATATATTTTATCAATAGTTTTGACATCGCTTCATGTTCTAATCGGGTTGGATGACCTTTTGTTTCCTTGTATGGAAAAAATAAAGTGTGAATTTTTGGGTCGTTCAATTGTGTTTTTGCTTCCTGCACATAGCTTGGCCAAGGCGAACCTACTTTGGTAACATCCATATTTCCAAGAGCACAAATAATTTCAGCATTAGGATAATGTTTTCTTAAGGATAAAATAAATGTTTTGTAAGAATTAATAATGTATTCTTTGGTTGGTTCGGTAGTGCCAAAAGCAGCTTTAAACATTTCAGAATTTGGTTTTTTAACTAACCACGAATCATTTTGAAATAAATTAACAACCACTATATCAGGGTTTTTTTTAGAAAAATCCCAAAAACTATTTTTATCTAACGGATTGATTTTATCATAAATATCGGGCATCGTGTAGGGAAACCAACTAATCATCAAGCCAATTCCTCCTTTGCAAATACAATTATAATCGGCATCATAATGCCTTGCAGTTAATGCGCTATATGCCAGGTAGTTGTTGTAAAATTGTGCTTCGCCACGGTCTTTACCTTCTAAATCGTCTATTCCGTGACCTGCACTAATTGAATTTCCATAAAACTCTATTTTCCTTTTCTTGGGCTCCACAGAGAGTAATTTGGCATTTTTATGAATAGAGAAGTTAAAAAAAGTGGTTTTTCCATTGGTAAATTCGGTTTTTCTAAATAGTTGTAACACATGTTTTCCTTGTGATAAACCTGTTGCTAATAGGTATTTTTCTTTTTTGTTACTTGGATTTAAAACCTTAACTACTTTATTGTCAACGATTACATTGTAAAAATTTTCTCCTTTTTCATCTTGCAATAGGGCATAAATTTCTGTTCCCTCAAATTCAATTGTGATAGATGTTCCGGGCCAAAATAGTTCAGTTCCCGTTTCGTTATTTTGTACTATCCTTCCTTGATAATAAATTTTTGGATTTGAATGATTGACCACTACATCTTGTTTCACCGAACAGCCCAATACAATGACCGATAGCAATAGGAATTGAAATATTTTAGTCATTGTTTTGATATGAAACATTTTTTGAAATTAATAGAAATTTTTGCAAACTGTTTATTGGAATATTAGTAATACACTTCCAAAATTTCTGCAGTGTTTTTGGGTACTAACGTTACTTCTTTAATGCTCGCAGGAATAAGAATAGTTTCTCCTTTATTTACTATAAAGCTTTTTGATGAAACTTTAATTTCAAAACTTCCTTTGGTACAAATGTATATAATAAATGAATCGATGTTTTCGTAGTTTTTTTCTATGGTTGACGAAAGAGCAATAATATTCGATTTAAAATAATGAGAATGAATTAGCGTATTTGAAGTGTTTTCTAGCAAGTCATATTTGGTTTTGTATTCGTTGTGCACTTCAAAATCTATGACATCAAGAGCCAAATCGTTGTGCAATTCTCGCAGTTTTCCTGTGGTTTTGTCCACCCTGTTGTAATCATAAATTCGATAGGTAATATCCGAAGTTTGTTGAATTTCTGCTAACAAAACACCCGCTCCAATAGCGTGAACTCTTCCGGTAGGAATATAAAACGCATCACCAGCTTGGGTTGTAACCGTGTTTAAAACCTCTAAAACTTGATTGTTTTCAAGATGTTCGGTATAGGTTTTTTTATTTAAAGTAGATTTAAAGCCAACAATAATTTCGGCATTTTTATCGGCATCCATGATATACCACATTTCGTTTTTACCAAAAGAGTTGTGTCGTTCTTTTGCAATAGGGTCATGTGGATGAACCTGAATAGACAAAGGCGTTTTGGCATCTATAAACTTAATTAACAGCGGAAACTGATCTTGAAAAGTTTCATAAACGTGGTTTCCCAAAAATGCTCCTTTAAATGTTTGAGCCAATTGTTTTAAAGTTTTCCCCGCCAATTCTCCTTCAGACACCACCGTTTCATCACCAGCCACACCCGAAATTTCCCATGATTCTCCAATATCTTCGTTTCGAAATCCTTTGTTTAAAACGGTGTTTAGTTTGTTTCCCCCCCAAATTCTATATTTTGAAATGGGTTTAAATTTTAAAGGATATAGTGTCATAGTTTATATTTTTAAATTAGGTTACAAATTTTATTTTTTTTGTGATTCATGACCGCCAAAGTTAGTATCAGAAATGGCTCGCAACTCTTCTAATGTCATATTGTTTTTATATTCGATTTTTAGTGTGTAAAGTTCTTTTTTTAGTTTGCTAATGAGTTTTTTATGCTTTTTATTGGCTATGAGATTATTCATTTCTGAGGGGTCGTTTTTTATATCATATAATTCCCAAACATCTATATCATAATAAAAGTGAATGAGTTTATACCGTTCTGTTCTAATACCATAATGGGGTTGCACATGATGCCAAAACGGATATTCATAATAATGATAATACATAGATTGTCTCCAGTTTTTGGGTGTTTTTCCACTTAAATTTTTTACAAAACTTTTACCTTGCACTTCATTTGGAATAGAAACTCCTGCCAATTCAAGCAATGTAGGTGCTATGTCAATATTAGTAACGATATCATTCACAACGGTATTGGGTTGAATCATTTTTGGATAACGAATTACAAAGGGCATTCGCAATGATTCTTCATACATAAATCGTTTGTCAAACCAGCCATGTTCTCCCACAAAAAAACCCTGATCTGAGCAATAAATAATAATGGTATTTTCTTCCAAACCGTTTTCTTTCAAATACTGCAAAACTCTTCCTATATTATCATCAACAGATTTTATAGTAGCCAAATAATCTTTTACATAGCGTTGAAATTTCCATTCTTTTAGGGCATTCCCCGATAATCCATTTGAAAGAGTAACTATTTCGCCCGGATTATTTCCATAATCTAACCATTTGTTTTTTTCTTTTCCCAATAAAGAATCGGGTGCATTCATTTTTAAATCTCTTCGGTTTAAGAAATCCATCGTCATGTGTGTATTTCCTGCCGTTAGCGCTCTTCCTTTATACTCATCATAAAAATTATCGGGTAGCGGAAAGTCTTCATTTTCCCATAAATTTTCATATTTAGTATCAGGATACCATTCTCTGTGAGGTGCTTTGTATTGTAGCAATAAACAAAAAGGTTTGTCGTCTTTTCTTTGTGTTAACCAGTTTATTGCAAAATCAGTAGTGATATTTGTAGCATATCCTTTTTCTTTCACTTTTGTACCGTTTTCGTTAAAGGTAGGATCCCAATAAACGCCTTGTTCACCATGATCTGTGTGGTATTTATAATAGTCAAAACCCTGTGGAGTAGAAGCCAAATGCCATTTACCAACCAATGCTGTTTCATAACCACCTTGTTGCAATGCTTTTGGAAACGTCCATTGCGAACCATCAAAAAAACCACCTTGGTAATTTTTATAGTATTTGTTGATGTGGCTATATTTTCCTGTTATTACCGAAGCTCTGCTCGGACCACATATAGCATTGGTACATAATGTATTTTTTAGAATAGCTCCTTCTTGTGCTATTTTATCTATATTAGGTGTGGGTGCCATTTTTTTAAACCGGTCACTATAGGCAGAAATGGCACTGGTAGCGTGATCATCAGAAAATATGAAGATAATATTGGGTTTCTTAGATTTGTTTTCGTTTGGTTGAGCATAAATAAACGAAGCAATTGCCAAACTAAATAAAATTAAACTTTTTTTCATAGTTGTCATAATTTAATAAACAAAGGTAACTTTTGTTTATTTTTTGTAGGTTAATTATATGTGCAAAATTATCTTTATTTTGACCATAGTAATAAGTTATATTAATATTAAATACATATAAATTGTGAATATAATTTTTTAGCTGTTAAATTTTGGCTTATATATCAATATTTCGCAAAATTGACCATTTATTATAATACATTGACCAATTTTAAAACCCTTTAATTTAACTAATAAAAGTAATATTGTATCTACAATCTAAACACTAACTAAAAATTTAATTTCATGAAACTAAAAAAATTTGAAGGGAATCCAATATTAAGTCCCAATGCTGCAAATGACTGGGAAAATCTTGTTGTTTGTAATCCAGGTGTTTACTATGACAACGGAAAATTTTACATGCTTTATAGAGCTGCTGGCGATGATGTGGGTCATGTTATAAGATTTGGTTTAGCAACAAGTGATGATGGATATAAATTTGAACGTGTTTATAACGAACCCGTTTTAGGACCAAGCGAACAAGGACCAGATATGGGCTGTATTGAAGATGCACGTATCATTAAATTTGATGATTATTATTATGTAACGTATGCTTACCGTCCTTTTCCTCCGGGTCAATATTGGAAATTTAGACACGATGAGGTTTTAACATCAGACCATGGAAGTAATGCGCCTCATTTCATTAAGAAAAATATGGCAAATTCTGCT
The DNA here is from genome assembly GCA_020048955.1 of Flavobacterium sp. Taxonomy (GTDB): domain Bacteria; phylum Bacteroidota; class Bacteroidia; order Flavobacteriales; family Flavobacteriaceae; genus Flavobacterium. Next base: position 3,688 of record JAIFLT010000085.1, on the reverse strand, counting down.
TTAGCCATGACTAAAGATTTTAAAAATTGGATTAAACTAGGTCGAATTACCGATTCTAATCTAGATGATCGTGATGTAATTCTTTTCCCCGAAAAAATCAATGGTAAATTTGCTATGTTGCATCGCCCAAAAGAATGGATAGGCGAGAAATATGGTGTTCGCAATCCTGCAGTTTGGATACGTTTTAGTGATGATATGTTGGTGTGGAACGAGCCAAGTACTATGATAATAGGTGGCATTGACGGTGGTTGGGAAGAAAAAGTGGGAGGTAGCACACCACCTTTAAGAACAGATAAAGGTTGGTTAGTTTTATATCACGGGGTGGAAAATGGTGGTTTGGGTTACTATCGTGTGGGTTGTGTAATGTTAGATTTAGAAGACCCTACAAAAGTTATTGGTAGAACAAAAGATTTCATAATGGAACCCGAATTTGATTATGAAATTGAGGGCTATTATAAAGGATGTGTATTTCCAACAGGAAACGTAATAATTGATGACACTCTATATGTATATTATGGTGGTGCCGATAAATATGTAGGCGTAGCTACTTGTAGTGTAAAAGAATTAGTAGATTTCACTTTAAACCAAAAATAAATAAAAGTATATGAAGACATTTAATTTTCTTACCGATGGACCAAGTTGGGTCAATGGACTCACATGGGCCGATATTGTAGTAATTTTTATCTACTTTTTATTTATAGTTTACCTTGGTGTGAAATACAGCAAAAGTCAAGATGAAAATTCCTATTTTCTAGCAGGAAGAGGTATGAGTTGGTCAGTAATTGGGTTTTCTCTTTTTGCTGCCAGTATATCCAGTTCAACACTTATTGGTCAAGCAGGCGATGCTTATAGCACAGGAATTGCAGTTTTTAATTACAACCTGATTTCGGTTTTTGTAATGATATTTTTTGCTTGGTATATCCTTCCTTTTTACATTAAATCGGGAATTTTTACTATTCCCGAATTTTTAGAAAAAAGATTTAATGTTGCTTCAAGATACTATTTTTCGGCCATTACGATAGTGGTTAATATATTTTTAGATGCTGCAGGTTCGCTTTATGCCGCAGCTATCGTAATGAAATTAGTATTTCCTGAAGTTTCTATTTTTACTTTGTCCTTAATTTTTGCCATTATAGTTGCTGCCTATACTATTCCGGGCGGACTATCGGCAGCCATTAGAGTAGATTTATATCAAGGTATTTTTTTGTTAGTAGGTTCTTTGGTTTTAACCGTTTATGCCACTATAAATGGAGGTGCAGAGTATGTTAAAGAACTACTAACAAATGGTGATGTATTGATGAAACTGGTTAGAGACAATAATGACCCCTCTGTTCCTTGGTTAGGAATGATTGTGGGAATACCAATATTAGGTATGTTTTTCTGGGGTAATAATCAACAATTAGTGCAACGTGTGCTCACTGCAAAATCAATTGATGAGGGTAGAAAAGGGGTGCTTATGGTGGGTTTTCTAACCGTTCTAACATTGTTTCTTATCATAATCCCTGGGGTAATGTCTATAAAATTATTCCCAAATCTTCCTAAACCCGATATGGTTTATCCTAATCTTATTATGAACTTATTACCAACGGTTTTAGTAGGTATGATGATGGCGGCTATGGTTGCGGCTTTAACCTCTTCCTTGAGTGGTTTATTAAATTCGGTTGCTACCTTATTTACTATGGATTTCTACGATAAAATTGCACCCAACAGTTCTTCTACAAAGAAAGTGAACGTGGGTAAAATGGCTTCGATTGTTGTTTTAGTTATTGCCGTTTTTTGGGCACCTCAAATAGGGAAACAATTCGGAAATTTATTAAAATATTATCAAGAAATGCTTTCTATGATGGCACCGCCAATTGTGGCTGCGTTTATGTTGGGTATATTTTGGAAAAGAATCAACGGCAAAGGTGCTTTTATAGGGCTAATGGCAGGACTTCTTTTAGGAATTATTAATATTGTATATAAAGTAAATGTAGGAGAATCCATTTTTGGCACAATGCACTTTTTACTTACAGTGCCCTTTTATTTCCTGTGGAGTGCTATAGTGATGGTTGTTGTGAGCTTATTAACAGAAAAACCACCTTTAGAAAAAACAGAGAACTTAACATTTACCTTAGCCGAATTTAGAAGAGAAACAGCAGAACTAAAGAAAGGTTCTTTATTAGATAATTATAGATTTTGGTCTTATCTTTTAATTGGATTTTGTATTCTTATCTTGATTTTGTTCTGGTAAAAAAAAATAAATTAGTCAATGAATTTTAAAAAATATAAATCGGTTTTTTTGCTACTTATTGTTGTTAGCATACTAACTAATTGCAAGGTAAAAGACAGTGCCGAAAAAAAAGTGGTTGCAAAGAAACCTAATTTCTTATTCATTCTTCTTGATGACCAGTCTTTTGATGCCTTGCAATCTAGTGGAAGATACTCCTTTTTAAAAACGCCCAACATGCAACGTATAGAAAACGAAGGAGCAAAATTTAGTGATTATTTTGTAACACAATCTATTTGTTCTCCATCTAGAGCTAGTTTTTTAACAGGAACCTATCCGCACATACACGGTGTGAATCAAAACAGTCCTCATTTAGATCCCGATTGGAAAACCAATAAACCCTATAACGAATTATTACAAGGTGTAGGATATCAAACCGCTCATGTGGGTAAAATTCACATGGCTCATTTTAAAGGTAAAAAACACATTAGACCTGGTTTTGATTATTGGTTCAGTTTTATAGGACAAGGAAGTTATTTTGACCCAATGGTAAATGATAACGGAAAGGAGTACAAAGAAAAAGGATATACTACCGATATCTTAACCGATAAAGCAATAAGTTGGTTAAAAGAAAAGAGAGATCCAAACAAGCCCTTTAGCTTAAATCTATGGCACAAAGCCGTTCATGAAGATCATTCGCCTGCTCCTCGTCACGATAAAATGTATGCCAATGAAAAATTGCCTTTTCCGCCCTATAATACTCATTTAGAGGATTTTGCCGGAAAACCAGAGTGGCAACGTTTAAAAACTTGGGATTCTGACTGGAAAGATTATGTTCATTCTGAGACCATTGCACCAAAACCTTGGCCCATCAAAGGAGATAAGTTTATGAAGCAATTAGAGTGTTTAGCTGCCGTAGATGAGTCTTTAGGTAGAGTTTTAGCAACCTTAGAGGAAATGGGAGAATTAGATAACACCATGATTATTTATAGTAGCGATAACGGTTATTTTATGGGCGAACATGGTTACTGGGATAAAAGAATTGCCTATGAAAGTGCAATGAAAATCCCAATGTTAATTCGCTATCCAAAAATGATTAAACCCGGAACTGTGATTGATAAAATTACATTAAATATTGACTTAGCTCCCACAATTCTAGAATTAGCTGGCGTAAAAAAACCAGATTATATGCAAGGCGATTCATTTGTGAAATTATTTAACCAAAATACCAAACCTAAAAATTGGCGTTCCGAATTTATGTTTGAATATTTTGTGGACGACGAATATCCCTATGCCGGACCAAATATGCTTGCCATTCGCACAGATAGATATAAATTAGTCGATAATTTCATTGAAAATGATATAGACGAACTCTATGATTTGAAAAGCGATCCCGGCGAAATGAAAAATCTAATTAACAATCCTAAATTTGATGCTATTGAAAAACAATTGCGAACCAATTTAGAAAAATTAAAAACT
>JAIFLT010000073.1 GCA_020048955.1 Flavobacterium sp. | reverse complement strand
TCCCAAACGGGCAATCTTCCGCCTTGTTCGTATTGTTTTAGAAACGTATTTATGAAATCGGCAGTACGTTTCTTTTCGATTAAAGTATACATTGGATGCGCTGCTCGAAACGTATCCCAAAGAGAGAATACTGAATAATAATCAAATCCTTCTGCATGATGAATTTTATTGTCTCTACCTCGATATTTTCCATCAATATCTTGCGCAATATTTGGTTGAACCATGATGTGATATAAAGCGGTGTAGAAAATCGCCAATTTATCTTTATTGGTTTCAGTAATTTCTATTTTAGATAATTGTTTGTCCCAAAGTTGTTCAGCATCTTGTTTAACTTTATTGAAATCCCAACCTTTTATTTCAGACATATTTAATTTTGCGCCTTCATAACTTGTTGGCGAAAGCGACACTTTTACGGATATTTTTTCTCCTTTTTTTACTTGCTTTGAAAAAGCTAATTTTAGCTGTGTACCAGCAAAAAAGGTTGGACTAATTTTTTCATCTGCATGAGAATTTGAAATTTCCAATGGCACAGAAAATTCAATTTGAGCATAAACGTATTGGTCTTTGGCCCAAGCTTCGCTTCTTCTGAGAATTTGAATCGTTTTTTTATCGATAATTTTTACATCACCATATAGCAATTTATCTCTATGATTCAAATCAAGAATTATATTAGCTTGTCCTACGTTATTAAAGGTGTATTCATGAAATCCAACGCGTGTAGAAGAGGTTAAACGAACATCAATATTATGTTTGTCTAATTTCACAGCATAAAATCCGGCTGAAGCTTTTTCGTTTAAATGAGTAAACTTAGAACCATATTCATTTGGAATAAAATTGTGTTCTCCCATGGTTGGCATTAACATTATATCGCCATAATCGGTGCACCCCGTTCCGTTTAAATGCGTGTGCGAAAAACCATAAATCACGGAATCATCAAAATGATAACCAGAACAGCCATCCCAACTTCCGTCAATTCTTGTATCGGGCGAAAGTTGTACCATTCCAAAAGGAACTGTTGCTCCAGGATAAGTATGACCATGACCTCCAGTTCCAATCATAGGGTTAACGTATTTATGCAAATTTTGTCCGAAGGAGACTATTGAGGTAAATAGAATTATTATTGAAAAGAAATTTCTCATTGTAGTTTTGTTTGTCTTTCAAAGATAAAAAAAACGCATTCAAATTAATGAATGCGTTTCTAATTATTTTAATAACTACAATTTTTATGGTAAAACATAGTTAAATGAACCTGTTATGCTATTTGTGATTGTTGTAGTTGAACCATTTGTTGTATTAAATGAAAATGTACCTACTATTTTTTTTGTAGTTGCATTATATGATGTAATCTTAATAAAACCTGTTGATGTTACTACAGTTTGAGGAGGAACAACACCTGTTACATCCAAATCAGCAAAATATTCATTTGGCTGAATAGTATTTAAAAAGTTGTGAGTCCCCACCACAACATTACTCTTAGGAATAGCTAATTTAATTTCATATTTTTTGGTATCAACTTTTCCAGATACATTTCCTTTTGAGCCACCAGTGTCTTTATTTCCTTTTATTAAAAAATAAGTATTGCCATATATACCTCCCGATGCATCAGCTATGTTGGTGTTATTTAAAGTTGTAAAAACATAAGAAATACCATTAACCGTTGCCTTAAATGGATCTATTGTTGTATTTCCATCACCGCCATTTCCGCCAGAACCAAAATTGTCATCGGTTCCACCAGAAGAACAACTAAATAATGACAATCCTAAAAATAAAAAAATTAGTTTTTTCATCTTACTATTATTTTATACTTGCTTTTAAATATTCTCTGTTCATACGAGCAATGTTCTCTAGAGAAATTCCTTTTGGACATTCTACTTCGCACGCACCAGTATTAGTACAATTTCCGAAACCTTCTTCATCCATTTGACGCACCATGTTTAAAACACGATTTGTAGCTTCAACTTTTCCTTGTGGTAATAACGCATATTGTGATACTTTTGCACCAACAAATAGCATTGCCGAACCATTTTTACAAGTTGCAACACAAGCACCGCAACCAATACAAGCAGCTGCCATAAACGCATTATCAGCATCATCTTTTGCAACTGGAGTAGCATTAGCATCAATAGTGTTTCCCGAAGTATTTACGGAAACGAAACCACCAGCTTGTTGAATTCTATCGAAAGCACTTCTGTCAACTACTAAGTCTTTAATCACCGGAAATGCTTTACTTCTCCATGGTTCCACAAAAATAGTATCACCATCATTGAACATTCTCATATGCAATTGACAAGTAGTTATTCCTGTATCTGGACCATGTGCACGACCATTGATATACAATGAACACATGCCACAAATTCCTTCACGACAATCGTGATCGAACGCTATTGGCTCAACATTATCATTGATTAATTGCTCGTTTAATTGGTCTAACATTTCCAAGAACGAACTTGCTGTAGAAACATCATTCAATTTATATGTTTCTAAATTTCCTTTAGCTTTGGAGTTTTTCTGACGCCAAATTTTTAGGGTAATATTTATATTTTTTGCTGCGCTCATAACTCTATTATTTGTAATTTCTTGCGGCTATTTTAATAAACTCATATTTCAATTCTTCTTTGTGAAGCTCTTCTTTAGTGATATCATCACCTTTATATTCCCAAGCACCAACAAATGAGAAGTTTTCATCATCACGAAGTGTTTCTCCTTCAGCATCTTGATATTCTTCACGGAAATGACCTCCACAAGATTCTTTTCTTTGCAAAGCATCCATTGCCATTAACTGACCTAAATCAATAAAATCGGCAACACGTAAAGCTTTTTCTAATTGTTGGTTTAACTCATCTGCATTTCCAGACACATTTACATCTCTGTAGAATTCTTCTTTTAAAGCGGTGATTTCTGCAATAGCTTCTTTCAAGCCAGCTTCATTTCTGCCCATTCCTACTTTATTCCACATAATTAATCCTAAACGTTTGTGAAAATGATCCACAGATTTAGAGCCTTTATTGTTAAGGAATTTATCAATAGCATCTTTAACTCTATTTTCAGCTTCAGCGAATTCAGGTAAATCAGTTGAAATCTTACCTGTTCTAATTTCGTCTGCCAAATAGTTAGAAACGGTATAAGGAAGAACAAAATATCCATCGGCTAAACCTTGCATTAAAGCAGAAGCTCCAAGTCTGTTTGCTCCGTGATCAGAGAAATTAGCCTCACCGGCTACAAAACAACCTGGAATTGTAGATTGTAAGTTGTAATCCACCCAAACACCACCCATAGTATAATGTACCGCAGGATAGATTTTCATTGGGGTTTCATACGGATTTTCGTCAGTAATTTTTTGGTACATAGTAAACAAGTTACCATATTTCTCTTTCAACCATTGTTTTCCTAAAGTGGTAATTTCTTCTGCTGTTGGATTATGATTTCCAAGAGCATAAGCAGCTTGTTTTCCTTTGTTTTGAATTTCTGATGAGAAATCTAAAAAAACACCTTCGTTGGTATCATTGGCTTCAATGCCATGTCCGGCATCACAAACTTCTTTTGCAGCTCTTGAGGAAATATCTCTTGGCGCTAAGTTACCAAAAGAAGGATATTTTCTTTCTAGATAGTAATCTCTATCCTCTTCAGCAATTTGAGATGGTTTCAATTTTCCTGCACGAATAGCCTCTGCATCTTCTTTTTTCTTAGGAACCCAAATACGACCAGAATTACGCAATGACTCTGACATCAAAGTTAATTTTGCTTGATTTGTTCCGTGAACAGGAATACAAGTTGGGTGAATTTGAACAAAACAAGGATTAGCGAACAAAGCTCCTTGTTTGTGTATTTTCCAACCAGCTGTAACGTTACTTCCCATAGCGTTTGTAGAAAGGAAATAAACATTTCCGTAACCACCAGATGCTATTACCACCGCATGAGCTGAATGTCTTTCTAATTCTCCAGTGACTAAATTTCTTGCTATAATTCCGCGAGCTTTTCCGTCTACTTTTACTAAATCTAACATTTCATGACGGTTGAACATTTCTACACGTCCAAGTCCGATTTGTCTTGACAAAGCAGAATAGGCACCTAATAATAATTGTTGACCTGTTTGTCCTGCTGCATAAAAAGTTCTTTGAACTTGTGTTCCACCAAACGAACGGTTATCTAATAGTCCACCATAATCTCTAGCAAAAGGAACTCCTTGTGCTACACATTGGTCGATAATATTTCCTGAAACTTCGGCTAAACGGTGAACATTTGCCTCACGTGCTCTATAATCGCCACCTTTAATCGTATCATAGAATAATCTAAAAATACTATCTCCATCATTTTGGTAATTTTTAGCAGCATTGATTCCTCCTTGAGCCGCAATAGAGTGGGCACGACGAGGTGAATCTTGAAAACAAAAAGCTTTAACATTGTAGCCCATTTCACCAAGTGAAGCTGCTGCCGAAGCACCTGCCAAACCAGTACCTACTACAATAATGTCAATTTTTGGTCTATTATTTGGGGCAACTAATTTTAAATGATCTTTATAATCGGTCCATTTTTTTGAAATATGCCCTTCTGGTATTTTAGAATCTAACTTCATAATAATATGGTGTTTTGTACTGAAAAAAGTTCAGCATAAAATTATTTTAAGAAAAAGTGAATGTAAACTGGAATAATTGCAAATAATAACGGAACAACTATTGCAAAAGCAGTTCCAAAGAATTTAATTTTTGGTGTCCAATTTGGATTATTAAGTCCTAAAGATTGGAAAGCACTTTGAAAACCATGTAGTAAATGGAAAGCTAAAACAACCATTGCAATTACATATAAAATTGTAGCCAATAAACCCGTTTTAGCATCTTTGAAAAAAGCTACCGTTATTTTATGTAAATCTTTATATCCTTCACCCATTTTAACATTAGCAACTTTGTTGTAAAACTCAGTTCTATTTCTGATTTCTAAACCACTTTGAGCTAATTGTAAAGTGTCTGCAGGGAAAAATTTACCAGTATCTGTTGTAATAAAGTATTCTGCTTTTTGTCCCATTTGTTCAACAGTGATGGTTTGTAAAGGCATTTTTTTGTCAAAATGCATTACAGCCCAAAAGTTTACCATGTGCGTCACAATAAAAACTAAAATTAAAGTTCCTAAAACAGCCATGTTTCTAGCTGAAAATGAGCTATTAGCTCCTGGATTGGATTTTGCATAACCCACTGGTCTTGCTTTTACATTTTGATAGGTTAACATAAAACCATCAATAGCATGAAATAAAATTGAAATGTAAGTTACATAAGAAAGTAACTTAACTGCCGGATTGGAAGTCATAAATAACGCATACTGATTAAAATGTAATGCGTCGCTAAAAATCAGTTGTAGATTTCCAGCTAAATGTCCTGCCAAAAACAAGCATAAAAATAAACCCGTAAGAGCCATCCAATATTTCTTTGCGATGGATGACTTTAAAAGTGCAGATTTTGCCATAAGATTGTATAATTTATTTTAAAAAATCAAACAAAAATACAGCTATTTGATGTTAACTACAACCTTTTAGTTGTAATTTATAATCAATTTAAAGTGAGTTTAACACTTGTTGATTTTCAAAGTGTTACAGGATAAAAAATAATTCTTTTTCTTAAACAAAACTACTTTGAGTTAGCATATCGGCACAATAAATTTGAGATTTACTTCATTTTATACTTGATGAAGATTCAAATTTTTGGCATCAATAATAACTTTTCTGAATTTAATTTAAAGGATTTTTGATTAATTTTTAGAAAAAAACCATTGTTGTCCGATTAAAATTATAGAAAAACTAAAATCTCCAACAAATATAGTCCCTAAGGGACATTAGAAGAAGTCTAACTTATTTTTGGTTACCAAGATTTAGCTCCTAACGGAGCATACCTCTAAGACGCTAAATACTTAGTAAAAAAAATAGCATGAAATCGCCATAAACACTAGTTTGCGCAAGCAATTGAAAAATGCTTCGCCAGTTCGAGCAAATTCTCGGGTCATCGAACTCCGATGAAAAACAAAAACAATTGTGAGATAAACACCAATGAAAATAGCGATACCTATGCACCAAAAAAACAAATAATATTTACATCTGAATAAAAATTTTGTCCGTTGGGAACTGTAAACGTATTTTATCGGAAAACAATGAAAAAAACTACTTTTTTTTGCAATTTTAATAGGTTTTCGTTACATCTTCATCAATAACGAGAATAAAATTGGCTTTATTGCAATTTTCTTTTTCTAATTTGGTAATGTCTTTTTGCTCAACTGTAGCTATTGTTATAATTTCAATACTTGAATTGTAAGTTTTTAAATACCAATTAATTCCATCAAAATTATCAGAATGAAAAGTTCCGTTATAATGAATAAAAACACTATTTGTCTTCAAATTTCTATTTATAAAATAAGCCATTGTAGCGTCTTTACTTGCTTGAGCTTTGGGCATATTCGGGCTGGTATGATCGCCCATCATTTTCATCATTTCAACATAACCAGGAAGCGATGCGTCATAAGGAATGGGTTGTGGTGCTATCCAAGACTTTTCTTCAGATGAAAGCGTTTCTAGTACTTCAAAACCTTTTTTAGAAACCATGGAAGCATATCGTCTTGGAATATTGGTTGCTATAAAATCAAAATTATTTTCTTTTGCAAAATCAACCAAAGGTTTATAATCTGTTGGGTGATTTTTCCATAAGCGCGCAGTAGAATCTAACTTTATTTGGTCGATTTCACCTTTTAAATATTGATTTAACTGTTTTTGATTATCGGCTTCTATCATTTCTGCACCAAGGACAACTTTTGTTTGAGCTGCTACATCTTTGGTTAATTCAAGTTGCAACCAATGCGCCACCGAATTATTATGATATTCTCCAAAAAGCACAACTTGCGTTTGTAAAGATGCTTTTAGCAATTTAGTGTAAGATACTTTTTTTCCGTTTTTATCAAATAGTTGATAGGCTTTTTTGTCTTGTGCCTGAAGACCCATTACAAAAAGAATAAATAGTACTACAAGTTTAGTTTTCATTGTGAAATTTTTTATAAAAATATAGATTTTAATTTGAGTTGAAAACTATTTGGATATTTTTGTTGAAACTTTTACAGATGACAGTTTCAAAATCTAACGATGCTTTTCTAAATTATTTATTTCAATTTATTGATATTAAAGAACAATCTATAGAAGAATTGATTGTGAAAGCTAGAGCTTCTTTTGAAGTTTTATATTTAAAGAAAAACCAATTCTTTGTAAAAGAAAATGAAGTTTGCCAGCATTTTTGTTTTGTAGAGAGTGGCATTTTACAACATTCGATTGAAGTTTTGGGCGAAGAAAAAACGACTTATTTAGCTTTAAAAAACTCGGTTACCTCTTCATTAAGTAGTTTTTTATTTGGGAAACCTTCACGAAAAAGTATTAAAGCTATTGCCGATTGTAGCTTATGGATTGTAGATTTAAAAACATTCAAAGATTTAATTGAAAATAATATGGCATTTCATCAGTTTTATTATAATGTAATTGAAAAACAGATTTGTTTAATCGATGATTATCGAATTGATTTACTGACCTTAACACCTGAAGAACGCTACAAAAAACTATTGGCAACCGAACCCAAATTACTGCAAGAAGTTCCGTTGCATTATTTATCTTCTTTCTTAGGGATTTCGTCACGGCACATGAGCAGAATTCGAAAAAGTATTTAGCCACGAATTTCATAAATTAACACAAATTAGAATTATTAATAAATTGCAAAAATTAATAATTCGTGTACTTTTACCTTTTATGAATTCGTGCTAATTCGTTTAAATAGAAAAATTAAGCCATTTGGCTACAACTTTCACTCAATTATCACTTAATTTTGTAGGAGATAAAGCTATTCACTAATTACTATTCACTAATTACTCAAAAAAATGAAATACCATCAAATAGACCGTGATTTATTTATAAAAAACAGAGCTAAATTCACGGCACAAATGAAACCAAATAGTGTGGCTGTTTTTAATTCGAACGATATTTATCCAGTTTCTGCCGATTCTACCTTGCCTTTTGCACAGCATCGCGATATTTTTTATTTATCGGGTGTTGATCAAGAAGAAAGTATTTTGTTGCTTTTTCCTGATGCTCCTTATGAGCATTTGCGTGAAATTTTATTCTTGAAAGAAACCAACGAACACATTGCTATTTGGGAAGGCGAAAAACTTACAAAAGATAAAGCGTTTGAAGTTGCTGGAATTAAAAGTGTGATTTGGTTGCAAGATTTTTATAAAACGTTGAAAGAAATTATGGCTTATGCCGAAACCATTTACATCAACACCAACGAACATTATCGTGCTGTTATTGAAACGGAAACTCGTGAAGCCCGTTTTGTAAAATGGTGGAAAGAAAATTATCCGGGACATAAAGTAGAAAAAGCGAATCCTATTTTGCAACGCATTCGTTCTGTGAAAGAAAGTGAAGAGTTGGATTTGATTCAAGAAGCGTGTAACATAACTGAAAAAGGTTTTAGAAGAGTTTTAAATTTTGTAAAACCAAACGTAATGGAATATGAAATTGAAGCCGAATTTGCTCATGAATTTCTAAGAAATCGTTCTAAAGGTTTTGCATACACCCCAATTATTGCTTCGGGAAATAATGCCAATGTGTTGCATTACATTGAAAACAATCAGCAATGCAAAGCAGGCGATTTGATTTTGCTTGATGTGGGCGCAGAATATGCCAATTATTCTAGTGATATGACAAGGATGGTTCCCGTTTCGGGACGGTTTTCTGAAAGGCAAAAAGCAATTTACAATGCTGTTTTGCATGTAAAAAAGGAAGCTACAAAAATGTTAGTTCCAGGAACTTTGTGGAAACAATATCATGTAGAAGTGGGTAAAATTATGACTTCCGAACTTTTAGGGTTGGGATTGATTGATAAAGCCGATGTACAAAACGAAAATCCAGATTGGCCAGCTTATAAAAAATATTTCATGCACGGAACGTCGCACCACATGGGATTAGACACCCACGATTACGGATTATTACACGAACCCATGCAAGCCAATATGGTGTTCACGGTTGAACCAGGAATTTACCTTCCGGCAGAAGGTTTTGGGATTCGTCTTGAAGACGATATGGTGATTCAAGAAAAAGGCGAACCGTTCAACTTGATGAGAAATATTCCTATTGAAGTGGCGGAAATTGAGAGTTTGATGAATTCTTAGTTTTCAGTCACAGTTATCAGTTGGCAGGAGTTTAAATCAACGAAAATCAAAATAAAACACAAAATGAAATCAAAAATAAAATTAATAGTTATTACTGTTTTCATTGCCAATCTAACATTTGGACAAAAAATTTGTAATGAATTTTATAATAAAAAATTCAGTAAAAGTGAATTAATCGCTGATATTGAATATATAAAAGAAAAAATATTAAATGCACATATAAATCCGTATACTGAAATTTCAAAAGATGAGTTTGAAAAAAATATTATTGAAATAGAAAATTCTTTGAAAGACGGAATGACCCAAAAAGATTTTTATTTTTTAGCAAAACCAATTTTTGTAAAACTAAACGATGAACATAGCGGTTTAAATGATTTTTGTATA
>JAIFLT010000187.1 GCA_020048955.1 Flavobacterium sp. | reverse complement strand
TTTACAGAAGAAATCTTGCTGCTGGACAAAAAGGTCTTTCTGTAGCATTCGATTTAGCCACGCACAGAGGCTACGATTCTGACCACGAACGCGTCTTTGGAGACGTTGGAAAAGCTGGAGTTGCTATCGATTCAGTTGAAGATATGAAAGTGCTATTCGACCAAATTCCTTTAAATGAAATGTCGGTTTCTATGACTATGAATGGTGCTGTTTTGCCTATTATGGCATTTTATATAGTTGCTGCAGAAGAACAAGGTGTTACTCCTGACCTACTTTCAGGAACCATTCAAAATGATATTTTGAAAGAATTTATGGTACGAAATACCTACATCTATCCGCCAACGCCTTCGATGAAAATTATTGCTGATATTTTTGAATATACCAGCAAAAAAATGCCAAAATTCAACTCCATTTCAATTTCGGGTTACCACATGCAAGAAGCTGGAGCCACCGCCGATATTGAGTTGGCATACACTCTCGCCGATGGTTTAGAATACATTAGAACGGGTTTAGCCACCGGAATGAAAATTGATGAATTTGCTCCACGGCTTTCCTTCTTTTGGGCTATTGGAATGAACCATTTCATGGAAATTGCCAAAATGCGTGCTGGTAGAATGCTATGGGCAAAATTATTGCAACAATTTAATCCACAGGATGAAAAATCGTTAGCACTGCGAACGCATTGTGCTGGTAGAATGCTATGGGCAAAATTATTGCAACAATTTAATCCACAGGATGAAAAATCGTTAGCACTGCGAACGCATTGTCAAACTTCGGGTTGGAGTTTAACCGAACAAGATCCTTTTAATAATGTGGCTCGAACCTGTATTGAAGCAGCAGCTGCAGCGTTTGGAGGAACACAATCGCTACACACGAACGCCTTGGATGAAGCGATTGCTTTACCAACCGATTTCTCTGCAAGAATTGCTAGAAATACCCAAATCTTTTTACAAGAAGAAACAAAAATTTGCAAAACGGTTGATCCTTGGGCAGGCAGTTATTATGTAGAAAGTTTGACCAACGAAATTGCTCAAAACGCTTGGAAACTTATTGAAGAAGTTGAAGAATTAGGCGGAATGACCAAAGCCATAGAAGCTGGAATTCCCAAGTTGCGTATTGAAGAAGCTTCAGCGAGAAAGCAAGCCAGAATTGATAGTAGCCAAGATATTATTGTTGGCGTTAACAAATTTAGATTAGAAAAAGAAGATCCATTACAGATTTTGGATGTTGATAACGATAGGGTACGCAAGCAACAAATTGAGCGTTTGACACAAATAAAAAGCACTCGTGATAATACCAAAGTTGCCCAATGTTTAGCAAAATTAACCGATTGTGCTAAAAACTCTAATGGAAATTTATTAGATTTGGCAGTAGAAGCGGCAAGAAATAGAGCAACATTAGGAGAAATTAGTGATGCTTTAGAAGCCGTTTTTGGAAGATATAAAGCACAAATTAGAAGTTTTAGTGGCGTGTATAGTAAAGAAATAAAAAACGACGAAAGTTTTGAAAAAGCAAAACAACTAGCCGATGCCTTCGCCAAAAAAGAAGGTCGTCGTCCTAGAATTATGATTGCTAAAATGGGACAAGACGGACACGATCGTGGTGCGAAAGTAGTTGCCACAGGTTATGCCGACGTAGGTTTTGACGTAGATATTGGTCCTTTGTTTCAAACGCCTGCAGAAGCTGCCAAACAAGCCGTAGAAAACGATGTTCATATTCTAGGAGTTTCCTCATTAGCTGCCGGACACAAAACTTTAGTGCCACAAGTTATTGATGAACTAAAAAAATATGGTCGCGAAGATATTATGGTCATTGTTGGTGGCGTAATTCCTGCGCAAGATTACCAATTCCTTTTTGATGCTGGTGCTGTTGCCGTTTTTGGTCCTGGAACTAAAATTAGTGAAGCTGCTATTAGTATTTTGGAGGTATTATTGGAGGAGTAGTTTTCAGTGGCTGTATCAGTTAAAGTAAAAACAACAAATATATTGGAGGAGTAGTTTTCAGTGGCTGTATCAGTTAAAGTAAAAACAACAAATATACACTAGCAGTAATGTTAGTGTTTTTTTTTTATTATTTTTGAACATGAAAAAAATTCTCTTCCCAATTTTATTCTTACTACTTACACTTAGTAGTTTGGCTCAAATGAATGGTTTACAAATCTCTCCAAAAGACCACGATCTCAAAGGAAAAGTAAAAACCATGAGTTATCACAGCACTCCTCGAAACGAAGTTCCTTCAGTGGCTAACATGAGTTGGAAACATTTTTTTGATAAAAAAGGACGATTAACCCATACCGATACCTATTTCAAAAATCAATATTTCGGTCATGACGACTACAGTTATGGCAGTAACGATTCTATAGCTAAATATGAAAACTTTGATAAATCAAATAAGAAAGTTCGAGAAGTTCATTTTTATTTCAATGCAAAAAACCTAAGAGAAAAGGAAGTCCATTTTGAAGCAGATACTTTGGAAATGACCTTTAAATACAAATACAACAACAAAAACCAAAAAACAGAAATGGTGGAATATCTTAAAGACACCATTTTTGCGATGAAATATGTTTATGAGTACAACGCTAAAGACCTGCTTACCAAAACGTTATTATATGATAATAAAAATAAACTCAAAACAGAAACAACTTATAAATATGACACCAAAGGAAGATGTATTGAAAGTAGAGAAAATGATTTTGAAGATATCAATACCAAATACCAACACACTTATGACGCCAATGGAAGGCAAAATTCCTATTTAATGCTTGGTAAAGACAATAAAATGATTATGCGCAATGATTATGTTTTCGATGCCAATGGAAATGTAATCAAAGAAACCTCCAAAATAACACAGATTAACTTCCAATCGATTACCACAAATAGTTATGTTTATGACAGTCACAAAAACTGGATTGTCCAAACAAATACTTCTAAAAAAGAAACTAAAATAGTGAAAAGGGTTATTGAATATTATTAATTCTAAGCAAGAATTTTAAAAGACGTGGACTTATTTCTCTAAACTTCTTAATGCCACAAATCCTCTTTTTTTAGGCATTTTTTTTTATAAAGTTATGCAATTGAATGTATACAAAAAAGAGCGACAAATTCTGTCGCTCTTTACAAATCAATTCTTCTTTATCTTGTCGCCATTCTTTTTAGATTTTGCTTAAACTCTCCAAAGCCTACTGCCAACACAAAATAAAAAATCCAGTTCTATTTATTTTTTTGTCACAATTATATACCAAATTTGTGACAGATTTTTCAAATAAAAAACACGCATTAAACTGTTAATCAATTTAATAAATCGTTTTATAATCACTCTTCGGAAAAATTATTTTTCCTAAATAATCTCAGAAAAAATGATTAATTAAATTTGTTTAGCTTTAAAAAAAGTTACTAACCCATAATCAAAAAAGAGCGACAAACCCTGTCGCTCTTTTACATCACTTTTTTTTCTTTTTCTTGTCGCCATCTTTTTTAGATTTTGCTTTTTTCTTTGGTTTTAGCAATTCCAATTTGGCTTTTAGGCGCTTTTCGGTTTCTTCAACTTCATAGGAATTATCGTTTGCCGATAGTAAAAGTTTAATCTCTTTTAACAATTTTATTGCTTTTTTGAATTCTTTTTGTTGTTCTAACAAATTTATTTTTTTGAGCAATAATGTCACTTTGTTGATTCCTTTTAGAGTTAATGCAAAGTCAATTAGTTTAGATGCTTCCTCATAATCTTCATTTAAAAGTAAGGCATCAAGATAATACGGATAAACTGCAACTGCATGAATATCGATAGCCAAAGCTTCTTGAAAATAACGTTTGGCTTCTTCGTAATCATGCAATTGTTCGGTTTGAATTCTGCCATACAAACACAAAGCCATTACGTTTTTATCGTTGTACGACAAAGCGTAATCCAAAGATTCGATGGTTCCTTCCAACCAATACGGATAGTTATCCAAGGCTTGAAAAAGATATTTATCTACTGTTT
Source organism: Flavobacterium sp. (assembly GCA_020048955.1). GTDB lineage: Bacteria > Bacteroidota > Bacteroidia > Flavobacteriales > Flavobacteriaceae > Flavobacterium. The sequence goes on along the minus strand of JAIFLT010000187.1, from coordinate 16,258 downwards.
TCATTTTATTAGTAATTAGTGAATAGTAACTAGTAATTAGTCGCTAATCTGTTTGATATTTTTTGTTAATTCCGCTTTTGCGATTTGTCGTTCTGATTTGTAGTTTTTCACTACTTTTTCGTTTTTAAAATCAGAACCTTTAAAAGTTCGCGTTGGATTGCCGCGTTGCACATTCAATTGGTTTTCCCATTGGTTGCTGACTTGCTGCTTTATCTGTTCCAATTCGGAAATTTTGAATTTTTCTACTAATCGTTCGGTTGCCAATTTTTTATTTTGGTGTTGCGAACGTGAATCCATTGAAACTACACTTATTCCTGTTGGAAGATGTGTTGCTCTAATTGCCGAACTCACTTTGTTTACGTGTTGTCCGCCAGCGCCAGAACTTCGCATGGCTTGGTATTGAATGTCTTTTTCTGAGATGGTTTTTATTTGTAAACTCTCAATTTCAAAAACACCGATGAACCAGTTTTTGCGTTTGTGCATTTTTCTGAAACTGCTTTGACCAATCCACTGAATGGTTCCTGACCAAGATGCTATAAACTGATCTACTGATGTTCCTTTTAGCATTAATAATGCCGAAGCAACTGTTCCGTTTTCTTGTCCGGATTCTCGTTGTAGCACTTTGACTTCCAATTGATTTTCGTGTGCTTCTTCCAACACTTTTTTGAGCACTTGAGCCGCAACCCAAGTGCATTCTGCTGGTCCGCGACCTGCTGTTATTTGAATTATTTTGTCCATTTTTTTAATTTTTCAAAAATTAAAATGGTTTTTCTAATAGCCCTGATTGTAGTGGAAATCCTCGCCATTTTTCTTGGCGAGATTGCAACGAAAAGCAGGAAAATGGATGGCTGATAAAGCCCGAGCCATTCGCTTCTAATAAAAAACCACTCCACTTTTATTTGTCCATTCGCACGATTTTTGGTGTGAATGTTCCTAAAACAGTAACCAATTCGGTTTGCAAAGCCATTACTTTATTGATGTCTTTGTATGCCATTGGAGCTTCGTCTACATTGCCTCCGATGAGTTGAACATCGTTGTCTGCCAAGACTTTCTTGATTTGACTTGGTGTGAAATTGGCTTTGCACTTCGCTCTAGAAAATAATCTTCCAGCGCCGTGTGATGCAGAATTTAGAGATTCAGGATTTCCTTTTCCCATAACGATGAAACCTGGCGCAGTCATGGAACCTGGAATGATGCCGAGTGTTCCTTCGTGCGCTGGAGTTGCGCCTTTTCTGTGAACGATGCATTCTTTGCCGTTTACCATTTCTTTCCATGCAAAATTGTGATGATTTTCTATGGTTACCACAATGCGTTTTCCAATGGCTTTTGCAATTCGTTTGTGAATGTTATCGTGACATGCTTTGGCATAATCGCCTGCTAAATTCATTGCCAACCAATACTCCTGACCGACGTGCGTGTTCAAATCGAGCCAAGCCAAATGCTGTACATTTTTTGGTAACGGACATTGTTTTGTTGCCAAATACGTGTAATGTTTTGCAATATTGGCGCCCATACCGCGTGAACCACTGTGTGATAAAACACAGAAATAACTTCCTGCTTCTAACTTCCACTCGGGTAATGGTGCATCTAATTGAACGATACCGAATTCTACAAAATGGTTTCCGCCACCAGATGTTCCAAGCTGCTTGTAGGCTTTGGTCTGCAAACTTTTCAGCAACGGAATATCTTGAAATTCGGATCTTGAGAAAATCTCGTGATCGGCTTTTATGCAAACTTTTCAGCAACGGAATATCTTGAAATTCGGATCTTGAGAAAATCTCGTGATCGGCTTTTATGGCGTGCGTTTCGTTCATTCCGAATTTGGTGTGCTCTTTTAAAATTGCCTGCAACTGATGGTCTTTTCCTTTGATGAATGATGCTGGTAGGTCGAAAATCGATAAACTCATTCGGCAACCAATATCGACACCAACTCCGTAAGGAATGACCGCATTATCTGTGGCTAACACACCGCCAATTGGCAATCCGTATCCCGAATGTGCATCGGGCATCAACGCTCCAGCAACTGAAATCGGTAACTTTAAAGCATCATACAATTGAAACTTTGCCTGTTCGTCGATTTCGTTTTCACCAAATATTGAAAATGGTGCTCGTGTTGTTTGCAATTGATGCATTCGCACTTGAACTGGGTTGACCAATCCTTCGGCTACTTTGCCCCAAGTTCCATTATTTTTATAGTTCTCAGGATGCAAAAGCACATCTTTGGCTTCGTTGATGATACTGTCTTTTTTTTCTCTTTTTCTGTATCTGCTTATTTGTCCTAAAGCAATATTGATACTGTTGTTCTTTGGAAAGCCCAATTTGATTAGGTCTCTTCCGGTTAATTTATTTCCCATTTTTTTTTTAAATTGTTATTTTGTATTGCGATTATTTCTGCGAAAGCAAAAAATAACGGCAAGGCATCTCGTTTCGATTACGGAAAGAGTAAATGACTTTGTTCGGGAAATTTTTGTGAAATGTCTAGAATAAATACAAAAAAGCCCGAAACTAAATATCTTCGGGCTTTTTCATATTGTTATAAAAGTAAATTTCTATGATTGAAATAGGCCACGAAGAAGTGCTGCACCAGTTCCTAGCGGTGTGAAGCTTTGTGAGAATGATTTGAATACAAACATTTTTCTTCGTTTAAAAAGGTTATTAATTTTTTCGAGTGCAAATATTTAATTTTATTTTTTGATTTTCCTAATTTTTAAAAAAAAAATATTTCTAAACATAAAAAAAGCCACAAATCAATGTAGCTCTTAATAAATTTTCTTAAACCCAAACCTCATTTTTAACCTTGATCTTCTCTGCTAATTTTAGGATATCCGATAAAACGCCTCTTGCAGTTACGGCTTTTCCTGCCCCAGCTCCTTGAATTACTATGGGTATTTCACCATACGATTTAGTGTAAATTTCTATTAAATTATCAGCTCCTTTTAATTGTCCTAATGCAGTGGTTTTGGGAACCGAAATTAATTTAACTTCCAAATTGTTTTTCTCCAAATCCAATTCACCAACATAGCGCAACACATGATTGTCGGATTGTGTGATTTTGGCAATATTGAAAGGTTTGTCAAACAATGATTTGTTGATGGAATATTGGGCTTTCGAATGCTTTTCGTTTAACTCTGGCAACAATAATGACGCTACTTTTATATCTGACAATTCTACTTTCTGTTCTAATTCACGTGCTAAAATCAATAGCTTTCTGGCTACATCGGTTCCTGACAGATCTTCTCTTGAGTCGGGCTCAGTTAATCCGAGTTTTTCGGCATCAATTAAAATTTTTGAAAAAGACTCATTTTCTTCTGAAAACCTGTTAAAAATATAACTCAATGAACCAGAAAACACACCTCTAATCTTGGTGATTTTTTCGCCTGAATAATACAAATCACTAATCGTTTGAATTACTGGCAAACCTGCTCCAACATTGGTTTCATACAAAAATGATTTGTCAAATTTCTTAGCAATTCTACTCAAATCGTTATAAAAATCTAAATGTTGTGTATTCGCTTTTTTATTGGCAGCCACAATATTAAATCCGTTTTGAAGTAAAGGAATGTAATTTTTTAAAATATCAGAACTTGCCGTTGCATCAACTGCTATTAAATTTTCTAATTCAAATTCTTTTACATAGTCAATAATATCTTTTACTTTGAAAGGAATTGCCGATTGCGCAAAATTGGCTTCCCATTGGTTTTTAACACCCTCTTTTTCAAAAAAAGCTAAAGTAGAATTGGTAATTATTGGAAGTCGCAATTCGATATTTCTCTTTTCTAAAAAGAATTTCTGACTTTCTAAAACTTGATTTATTAGAGTACTTCCTACGTTCCCGATTCCGAAAAGGACTATATTTATTCTAAGCGTTGACATAATTTTGTTGTTTTTGTTTTTTAAAAATCGGTTTCAAAAATTGTTCTAATTGGGCAAATTCTATTAAAAAAGCATCATGACCATGAATGGATTCAATTTCATGATAGTGAACATTATCTTTTACAGATTTAAGTGTTTCAAAATCTCTCCGATTTTCATCAGCAATAAAAAAGTAATCGGTATCGACTGCAACGATATGAATATTGGCTTGAATTGATTTTGCCACAGCTAAAAAATCGCCTCTATTTCTAGTAATATCATTAGTTTTTAAAAGATGATTCATGAGTTTGTAGGCTGATAATCGAAAACGATTCTTTAGTTTGATTCCGTGATTTAACAACCAATTTTCAATTTGAAAAATCACTAAGCTATCGTCTTGAGTTCTCCTAAATCGTTGATTGATAGATTGTGGAGTTCGATACAAAAGCATAGCATGCAAACGGGCATCTGCAATAGGATCATTAGAGTTGTTTAAAATTTGATCTTGAATCAACACATTCGCAATTACCCAATCGGTCGCTTTGAAATCGGTAGCAATTGGAATAAGATTTTGAATTTTATTAGGTTGCAATGCTGCCATTTCCCATGCAATAGCACCGCCAAGACTTCCTCCAATGACTGCAAAAACCTCTAAAACATTAAGAGAAAACAATCCTTCCCAAAAAATATTGGCAATATCACGAATAGTAAATTGCTTATAATCTGTAATTAAATTTCTCAAATTATTATCAAAACCATTTCCTGGAATATTAAAAGCAATGATGGTAAAAGAATTGGTATCTATCGTTTTTCCTTCTCCTACCAAGTCGTTCCACCAACCGTTTTCACCAGAAACATTGGAGTTTCCTGTCAAAGCATGATTCACAACAACAATTGGCGCTTCACCCAAAGGTTGCCCAAATAATTGATAACTCAACGGAAGATAGGGCTTTATGGTTCCGTTTTCTAAAGTAAAATTAAATACGTCTATTTTTTCTAAATTTTTTTTCATATGTGTAAAATTTGATTTGTTAGCGGTCATATATGGTATCGCCTTTTTATTTATAGGTGTTTATCTCACAATTGTTTTTGTTTTTTATCGGAGTTCGTTGATTTTCAATTGCTTGCGCAAACTTGTTGTTAATGGCGATTTCATAGCATTTTTTTAAAAAAACTGCCTCCAACCTCGAAATCGGAGGCAGTTAAAACAAACAAGAACCTATATCAATTTTTCTACTGGAAGCTTTACAAAAACCGATTTTAAATCGGATTTCAAATCTTCTATATCTTCTAAACCTACCGACAAACGAATCAAATCTTTAGTTACGCCTGTGGTAAGTTGTTGTTCCTCTGAAAGTTGCTGATGGGTTGTACTTGCCGGATGAATAATCAATGATTTGGTGTCGCCAATATTGGCTAATAATGAAAACAACTTGGTTTCATCGGCTACTTTTTTGGCAGCTTCAAATCCGCCTTTCAATCCGAAGGTTACGATACCACTTTTACCTTCTGGCAAATATTTATCGGCTAAAGCTTTATATTTTGAAGTCGCTAAACCAGGATAATTTACCCAAGCTACTTCGTCTTGTTCCTCCAACCATTGCGCCAAAGCCAAAGCATTGTCACTGTGTTTTTTAATACGAATTTCTAAAGTTTCCAAACCTTGAATTGTTTGAAAAGCATTGAACGGACTTAAAGCCGCACCAAAATCACGCAATCCTTCAATTCTAACTTTAGCAATAAATGAGGCGGCTCCAAGAGCTTCATAATATTTTAATCCGTGATAACCTGCTGAAGGTTCGGTAAATTCAGGAAATTTTCCGTTGCTCCAATCAAAATTTCCTGCATCAATAATTACGCCTCCAAGAGAAGTTCCATTTCCTGTAATGTATTTGGTAAGAGAGTGAATTACAATGTTTGCACCATATTGAATTGGGTTAAGTAAATAAGGTGTTGCAACCGTATTGTCAACTATAAAGGGCACTTTAAAAGCTTTTGCCTCGTTAGCAATAGCCTCTAAATCTAAAACATCAAGTTTTGGATTTCCAAGACTTTCAGCAAAAAATACTCTGGTATTTTCTTGCGCCGCTTTGGTAAAGTTTTCAGGATTTGATGGATTAACAAAAGTAGTTGTGATTCCGAGTCTTGGTAAGGTTACATTCAGCAGATTGTAGGTTCCACCATACAAACTATTGGAAGCTACAATGTGATCGCCAGCTTTTAGTAATGTTAAAAAAGTGGTTGCAATTGCTGATGTTCCAGAGGCTGTAACCACTGCTCCTATTCCGCCTTCTAGTTTTGCCAAACGCTGTTCCAAAATATCGTTGGTTGGGTTGTTTAACCTTGTATAAATGAATCCTGCTTCTGCTAAACCAAATAAATTGGCTGCATGTTGCGAATCATTAAATACGTAAGAAGTGGTTTGATAAATTGGAACGGCTCTTGTTCCTGCATTTTTTGTTACATCGTGTCCGGCGTGTAAAGCGTTGGTTGCAAATTTTTGTGTGCTCATGATTTTTAATTTTAGATGTTAGATATTAAGATTTATTTTATTTTTTAAAGCACTTCGACTGCGCTCAGTGTGACAAAGTATTTGAAATAAAAAAAGTCCCTTTGGATGGCATACCAAAAGGACTTTTACACTAGAAATATATATTTCTTTTACGTTTTCCGTTTTTGGTAATAGCAAATGTCGATGCAACACATCATCATGTGCATCATCATACAAGACATCATATTTTTTGCTATTACGTTCATTTTATTTATTTATGCTGAACTCGTTTCAGCATCTTTTAATATTTTAATTTTTTTAAACTAATTTTTTTAAAGATTCTGAATCAAGTTCAGAATAAAAAAAAACCTCTGCAATTTGCAGAGGTTTGATTGTATGTATTTTAAAAACTTAAAATTATGCAATAAATGTCCTCTGCGGAAACTTCCACATCATACAAAACATATTGCAAATAATTAAATTCATTTTTTCTTCTTTTTTGATGTCGCAAACTTCTGAACTATTTTTCAATTGACCAAATGAAATTTTAAAATTTAACATTTAGAGAAAGAAAAGTTGCATATTTAATACTTCGCATTTTGTTTTTAAAAAGTCTTTTTATATTAACAAAAAAAGCCTAATTACTTGACAAAACATAAAATAAGTTGTTATCCAAAGACTTAAATTCTGTTATTAGCGAGCTATCGTTGTTGTTGTTATTACTTGTATTCTAAGCTAATTTTTTAATACTTAATTTATTAATTTTAAATTAAATATGTTATTATAATGTACTAATAATCTATTGTTAAAATTATAATATTATGCGTGCATAATAAATTATTTTCTATATTTACACTTCTAAAACAAACTAAACTATGGATTTTTCAGCAAAAATGCTTCGTGACGATGCACTAAAAGGTAAAACAATTGTAGTAACCGGTGGCGGAAGTGGCTTGGGAAAAGCAATGACAAAATATTTTCTAGAATTAGGTGCAAACGTTGCCATTTCTTCAAGAGATATAGAAAAACTAAAAACTACGGCATCCGAATTAGAAAAAGAAACTGGCGGTAAATGCTTACCTATTCAATGTGATGTAAGACATTATGATCAAGTAGAAGCTATGCTTGTAGAAGTTTTAAAAACTTTTGGAAAAGTTGATGTTCTTTTAAATAATGCAGCTGGAAACTTTATCTCTCCTACTGAAAGATTATCTGCTAATGCCTTTGATACTATTATTGATATTGTTTTGAAAGGTTCAAAAAACTGTACTTTGGCTTTTGGAAAACATTGGATTGAAACCAAGCAAACCAATTGTAATGTATTAAATATTGTTACAACTTATGCATGGACAGGCTCGGGATATGTCGTGCCGAGTGCTACAGCAAAAGCTGGAGTTCTGGCAATGACGCGGAGTTTGGCTGTTGAATGGGCTAAATATGGCATCCGCATGAACGCAATTGCTCCTGGTCCATTTCCTACCAAAGGAGCTTGGGACAGACTTTTACCAGGTGACTTAGCCGACAAATTTGACATGGCTAAAAAAGTGCCCTTACGAAGAGTTGGTGATCATCAAGAATTGGCAAATCTTGCCGCCTATTTAGTTTCGGATTTTTCAGCTTACATTAATGGAGAAGTGGTTACAATTGATGGTGGCGAATGGCTTCAAGGCGCAGGACAATTTAATATTTTAGAAAAAATTCCACAAGAAATGTGGGACATGCTTGAAGCAATGATTAAAAACAAAGGAAGTAAGTAATAGTATTCTGTGATTCTTTTTTAGTGGTCGACAGTAAAATACCTTTTCATTAAAAAGTCAGTTAGAAACTTCTTTCTGACTTTTTTATTTGAAAAAAAATATTGTCTGACAGTTAAGCGCTAAACACTGAAAATTAAATTTTACAACATTGTTAACAAATAACACTTTTATAAACCATAAAAAATTGTATTTTTACCACTCAAAATTTGTATTAAATAAATGGGTAAAATCATTGCAATAGCCAACCAGAAAGGTGGTGTAGGAAAAACAACAACATCGGTTAATTTAGCTGCATCGCTGGGAGTTTTAGAGAAAAAAGTATTATTAATTGATGCCGATCCGCAAGCTAATGCGAGTTCGGGTTTGGGTATTGATGTAGAAAGTGTAGAAATTGGAACCTATCAAATTATTGAAAAAAGTAACATTCCTGAAGAGGCAATTGTAAAATCTACTTCTCCCAATGTTGATATTATTCCTGCTCACATTGATCTTGTAGCCATCGAAATTGAATTGGTAGACAAGGATAATCGTGAATACATGTTAAAGCAAGCCTTGGAAAGCATTAAAGATAAATACGATTATATATTAATTGATTGCGCTCCATCCCTAGGATTATTAACTTTAAATGCTTTAACAGCAGCAGATTCTGTAGTAATACCTATTCAGTGTGAATATTTTGCATTAGAAGGATTAGGAAAATTATTAAATACAATTAAAAGTGTTCAAAAAATACACAATCCTAATTTAGATATTGAAGGTTTATTATTAACCATGTTTGACTCTCGTTTGCGTTTGTCTAATCAAGTAGTTGAAGAAGTTCAAAAACACTTTAACGATATGGTTTTTAAAACCATCATTCAAAGAAATGTAAAACTAAGCGAAGCACCGAGTTTTGGTGAAAGCATCATTGCATTTGATGCAACAAGTAAAGGAGCTCTAAATTACTTGAGTTTAGCAGAAGAAATTATTAAAAAAAACAGTAACTAATTTATGGCGAAGGCAATAAAAAAACAAGCTTTAGGAAGAGGATTGTCTGCTTTGTTAAAAGATCCTGATAACGATATTAAATCAATTGATGATAAAAATGCTGACAAAGTTGTTGGCAATATTCTCGAAATTGAAATTGATTCTATTGAAATAAATCCGTTTCAACCTCGATCTAATTTTAACGAAGAAACACTAAAAGAATTAGCTTCATCCATCAAAGAACTTGGTGTTATTCAACCTATTACTGTAAGAAAATTAGACTTCAATAAATACCAATTAATTTCGGGTGAACGACGTTTACGTGCTTCTAAATTAGTAGGAATAAACACAATTCCTGCCTACATTAGAATTGCTAATGACAATGAATCTTTGGTTATGGCATTGGTTGAAAACATTCAACGTCATGATTTAGATCCAATAGAAATTGCTTTATCCTACCAACGTTTGATTGAAGAAATCCAACTAACTCAAGAACAAATGAGCGAACGTGTTGGAAAAAAACGTTCTACAATAACAAATTATTTACGTCTTTTAAAATTAGATCCAATCATACAAACAGGAATTCGCGATGGATTTATTAGTATGGGACATGGTCGTGCTATGATTAATATAGATGACCAAGAAGTTCAAACTGATATCTACCAAAAAATTGTGAGCCAGAATCTTTCTGTTCGAGATACTGAAGCCTTGGTAAAAAAACATCAAGATGGATTAAAACCTATAACCGGAAAAGCTAAGAAAGACAGCTCTTTTTTAATTGCAGAAGACCAAAAGAAAGCCTTTACCAATTTCTTTGGTGCAAAAGTTGATGTAAAAATTGACACAAAAGGAAAAGGCAAAATTGCAATTCCATTTCATTCAGAAGAAGATTTTAATAGAATTGTAAAATTAATCAACGGTTAGTGATTAAGGCAATTTACATAACACTATTCTTACTTCTTATTGGAAGTACTTGCTCTTTTAGCCAAACTAAATTAGATAAAGATTTAGTAGTTTTAGACTCCATTAGCAAATCACAAATCAATCCGCTTGCACCAGCAAAAGCCGCTTTTTATTCGGCTATTCTTCCGGGGTTAGGGCAAGCATACAATAAGAAATATTGGAAAATTCCTTTAGTTTATGGAGCAATGGGAACAAGTATTTATTTCTACATTAGCAATAATAAAAAATACCACCAATATAGAGATGCCTACAAGAGTAGATTAGAAGGATATACTAGCGATGAATTTTCTTATTTGGATGACTCACGACTTATAGCAGCACAAAAATTCTACCAAAGAAATAGAGATTTATCGATGCTTATCACCGGATTGTTTTATATTTTAAATATTGTCGATGCTAACGTTGATGCCCACTTAATGCAGTACAATGTCAATGATAAACTTACCATAAAACCCGATATGTATAGAAATGAATTCACCTCTAGGCAAAATCTAGGCATTTCGGTAACTTTAAAATTATAAAGTTTTCTTAAAACTGTAACAAACATTTATACTAGCTAACTAACTCATTATGAAAATTGCACTTCTTGGATACGGAAAAATGGGAAAAGTAATTGAACGAATTGCATTAGAAAGAGGTCACCAAATAGTGTTAAGAAAATCTAGCGCTTCCTCATTTGAAGGACTAAATAATGCTGATGTTGCTATAGATTTTAGTGTACCAAGTTCTGCTGTCACAAATATTTCTGAATGTTTAAACAACGGAATTCCTGTAATTTCTGGAACAACAGGTTGGTTGGAGGACTATAATAAAATGGTAGCACTTTGTGAAGAAAAAAAAGGTGCCTTTATTTATGGTTCCAATTTTAGTTTAGGAGTAAATTTATTTTTTGAATTGAATAATTATTTGGCAAAAATGATGTCAAAGTTCAATCAATATAAAGTTACGATGGAAGAAATACATCATACCCAAAAGTTGGATACACCAAGCGGAACCGCAATTTCATTAGCAAATGGAGTTATAGAACATTCAGATTATACCAATTGGACCTTAAATAATCCAAATAAAAACGAAATTCTAATTGATGCCAAAAGAATAGAAAATGTTCCAGGAACACATAGCATTTTTTACACCTCTGCAGTAGATACAATAGAAATAAAACATACCGCACATAGCAGAGATGGATTTGCCTTAGGTTCTATAATTGCTGCCGAATGGCTAGTAGACAAAAATGGTGTTTTTACCATGAAAGACGTTTTGGAGTTAGGAGTTGGATGATGGAGGTTGGAAGNNNATAATTGCTGCCGAATGGCTAGTAGACAAAAATGGTGTTTTTACCATGAAAGACGTTTTGGAGTTAGGAGTTGGATGATGGAGGTTGGAAGTTGGAAGTTGGAAGATGGAAGTTGGAAGATGGGAGATGGAAGATGGAAGATGGAAGATGGAAGATGGGAGATGGGAGATGGGAGATGGAAGAAAAATGACAGACAGCATTTGTCATTCCTTAGGAATCTCAAAATATAGAAATAAAAAAATATTAGAATGAAAATATATAGAGTATAAATAAATATAAAACTTTTAAACTCATAAACTTTTAAACTTAAAAAAAAATGACAGCATATCAATGGTTTGTGTTTTTCCTAATTGTTCAATTAATCCACGGATTGGGAACATGGAAATTATATGAAAAAGCAGGAAGAAAATCTTGGGAAGCTTTTATTCCAGTATACAATTCAATCGTTTTGATGAAAATCATAAATAGACCTACTTGGTATACCTTTTTATTATTTCTTCCAGTAATCAATCTAATGATGTTTCCAATTGTTTGGGTTGAAACCTTGAGAAGTTTTGGTAAAAATTCATCCACTGATACTTTTCTTGGTGTAATTACTTGTGGGTTCTATATTTACTACATCAATTATACTCAGAAAGTTACTTATATTACAGACAGAAGTACTATTGCTACAACCAAAACTGGTGATACCGTAAGTTCGTTACTTTTTGCCATCATTGTGGCAACATTTGTTCATACCTATTTTATTCAGCCTTTCGTTATCCCATCATCCTCTTTAGAAAAATCGTTACTAATTGGCGATTTCCTATTTGTAAGTAAGCAAAATTATGGTGCAAGAACGCCAATGACAACGGTTGCTGCACCAATGGTACATGACACCTTGCCTTTTATTAAGAAAAAATCATACACCACATTTCCGCAACTTCCTTATTTTAGATTTCCCGGATTTGAAAAAATAAAAAATAACGATATTGTAGTTTTCAATTGGCCTAGAGATACCTTATTTCACATGTATCTTCCAGCAGATAAAAGATATGACAAACCCATCGATAAAAAGACCAATTATGTAAAACGTTGCGTCGGAATTCCAGGTGATAGTCTACAAATCAAAGACGGAATTGTATTTATCAATGGAAAAGAATTGACAATGCCAGAACGAGCTAAACCGCAGTACTCCTACAAAGTAACATTAGATCCAAAATCAACAACCGATTTTGATGGCGTTTTTAAAGATTTGAATATTACCGATGGATATGGTTTTGAAACTGAAGCCAGAGATTCATTAACTATTCGTGCGCTTACATTTGAAAATGCTGAAAAACTAAAAACAGTATCTGGAATTACTTCAATAAAAAGAATTATCAGAAAAGGTCGTGAAAATGGAATTTTCCCATGTAAACATCATGATGGAGCCGATGAGAGCAAAATTGCCTGGAGTGGCGATAACTATGGTCCTATTTACATTCCACAAGCAGGAAAAACCGTTGCATTAACTTTAGCATCGCTTCCCTTTTACAAGATAATTATCAAAGAATATGAAGGAAATAAATTGAAAGTTGTTGGCAACGATATTTATGTTAATGACAAAATTGCAACTTCCTATACGTTCAAACAAAACTACTATTGGATGATGGGAGATAATCGTCATAATTCTTTAGATGCGCGCTATTTTGGTTATACTCCAGAAGACCATATAGTTGGAAAACCTATTTTTATTTGGATGAGTTGGGACTCAAATGGAAAAGGAATTATGAATAAAATTCGTTGGGAAAGATTGTTTACAACGGTAAGTGGCGAAGGACAACCGCAATCTTATTTTAAATATTTCTTGGCTTTATTAGCGTTATACTTTGTTGGAGAATATTTTTGGACCAGAAGAAAAGCTAAAAAAACTGAATAGTTTATAGTTTATGGTTCATAGTTTGTGAACCATAAACAACAAACCATAAACAATGAATCATATAATTTTATATCCTACTTATTTTCCATCAATAAGTCAGTTTATTGCAATGGCGCAAGCAGACACGATTACGTTTGAAATGGAAGACAATTTTCAAAAACAAACCAATCGTAATAGAATGTATGTTTACAGTCCAAATGGCTTGCAAATGTTGAACGTTCCTATCAAACACAGTAAAGAACGTCATCAAAAAACAAAAGATGTTAGAATTGAAAACGACTTTGATTGGCAAAAACAACATTTCAAATCGCTAGAAGCTGGTTACCGAAGTTCGCCTTTTTTTGAATATTTTGAAGATGAAATTATACCCATTTTTGAAAAAAAGTATGATTTCTTGAAAGATCTAAATTTTGATTCCATGACATTGGTTTCAAAATGTTTGCGAATGCCATTAACCTATAGTGAAACAAACGAATATTTTCAAGAAGTTCCTAAATTTAAAGACTTTAGAGATTTAGCTAACGGAAAAAAAGACACTACTATCATTACTCCATACACCCAAGTGTTCAATGACAAACATGGCTTTATAAACAATTTGAGTATTCTCGATTTGCTTTTTAATGAAGGTCGTTATGCGTTAGATTATTTGAAAAACCAATCCTTATAATCACTCCATCATCAACCTCGCGATGATTGGATAATGATCGGAGTTTTTGAAGTTTGGAAAGCTTTGAAAACTTTTCACTTGTAGCGATTTATCTGCAAAAATATAATCTATTCGTGCGGGATAATATTTGAAGTTATAGGTTTGACCAAAACCATTTCCTACCTCTTCAAAACAATCGTTAAGGTTGCCTTTAATGCTTCTATAAACATACGAGAAGGCACTGTTATTCATGTCTCCGCAAATAATCATTGGATAGGAACACTCTTTTTTATGTTTAACTAAAATCTCGGCTTGCAATTGTTGTTTTGTAAATGCTTTGCTAATTCTTTTTACAACTAATTCTGATTTTTGTTGGTTTATAGAATCAACATTGTCTTGCATTTCGTTAACATCTGGCGATATTTTAATGGATTGCAAGTGCATATTATAAACACGAAGGGTATCTTTTCCTTTTCTAATATCGGCAAAAACGATTAGGTTATTTGATTCTGGAAACTCAATATTACCTTGATCAATAATAGGATACTTTGAAAAAATAGCTTGACCTGTTCTAATTTTATTGCCTTGCATAAAAATAAATTTATGTTTATAAACACGTAAATCTACATTGGCAGTTTCTGAATACTCTTGAATACAGAGAATATCTGGGTTTTGATCGTTAATAAATTGCTTAATCTCATCGCCTACGTTTTCTTTAGGCAACCATTGAAAAAGATTAAACAGTCGCACATTATAACTCATAACTACAAAATCCTTTTCTTCAAAAGTTTTTTCATGAGAAGAAAACTTATAAAATTTATTTACAAAAGTAATTCCCAAAATCAATACAATGCCAGAAAGCATCATTTGCCTTTTGATTTGGAACAACCAATACATAAAAAACAATCCGTTGAGTAATAAAAACAAGGGTAATATAAGCGTTAAAGCTGATAAAAAAGGAAATAATTTTGGGGCAAGAAAAGGTAAAACATAAGCAAGAAACGTCAATACAGTTAGCACTATATTAAAGAAAAACATTACTTTATTAAACCATGAGAGTTTCTTCATATTTATTTTGCCAGAAAGTTAATTTTATTATTTGCAACCTGAACACTACTATCTATTGTCTTAATACTTAATACTCTTGTCTTAATACTTAATACTCTTGTCTTAATACTTAATACTCTTGTCTAAATACTTAATACTCTTGTCTTAATACTTAATACTCTTGTCTTAATACTATTTACCTGCTTTAAACAAAAACTCCTTTTCTTCTGCGGTCAAACTATCATAACCTGATTGACTTATTTTATCTAAAATTTCATCAATCTGTTGTTGTGTTTTATCTTTAGTTACAATTTTGCTTTGCGTTTTTACAGCAGATTTATTAGGATTTACATGAACTTTTTTGAATGGTGTTGCTTTCTTAGGTTGAAACAAATTAACAAAAAAATCAATTACTTTGGTTACAATGCTACTCAAATCGGTTCCGCTTTGAAGCAATTTAATATATAGTATTCCAAAAAAAGCACCAGCTAAATGTGCTATATGTCCACCAGTATTTTCAACTAAAATTTGCATTATATCTAAAATCAATAGAACGGATGTTATATGCCAAAGTTTTATTTTCCCAATTAAAGGAATGTATATGTACATAAGAGGTTGGTAATATGTAGTAGCAACCAAAATAGATAAAACCGCCGCCGAGGCACCAACAATTTCTGTATTAATCCCCATTAAATAATAGGCAATTGCAAACGCTAAACCTGCAAAAATGGAACTCAGTATATACAAACCTAAAAACTGCTTTTGCGTAAAAAAAGTAAGAAACAATCTTCCCGAAAAATTGAGCATTACCATATTAAAAAACAAATGCCAAAATCCAGAATGAAGAAAAGCATAAGTCAAAAATGTCCAAGGAAATATAAAAAAATCATTAGGATTTGATGAAAGAGCCAACCAATTTGGATAGTCAAAACGATATTCTTTAAAAATAAAAAAAAGAGGTATTGACAATAGAAACACTCCAACATTCCAATAAATTACTTTATTTGTAATGTCGCCAATTTTGTATTGCAATTTTATATCATCAATTATTTTACTCATTTAGTTCCAACGTTTATGATTAAACTGATTTTTCTTCCAATACCACATCATTATAAATCCGGTTAATGCACCACCAATATGAGCAAAATGAGCAATTCCTGTGCTTCCTGCTCCAAAAATAGAACTTCCTTTAAATCCTAAAAACAAATCAATTGCTAACAACCCAGGAACAAAATATTTGGCTTTTATTGGAATTGGAATAAACAATAAAGCTAATTCAGCATTTGGAAACATAAAAGCAAAAGCTACTAAAAGACCGTAAACTGCTCCAGAAGCACCAACG
>JAIFLT010000096.1 GCA_020048955.1 Flavobacterium sp. | reverse complement strand
TGCTTTAGCATTTTTTAACGAGGTTGCAATCAGTTCAAATTTTTCCTCTTATTTCGGTTGCAAATATAGGAAGACTATTTTAAAAAGAAAAACATTTTCATTTTATTTTTAAAGGATAAAATGAGTTTCTATGAAATTACATTTTCTTTCGCATCCTTGCCACTGGAATATCGAGTTGTTCTCTATATTTTGCAATGGTTCTTCGGGCTATTGGATAACCTTTCTCTTTCAAGATTTCGGCTAATTGATCGTCTGGAAGCGGTTTGCTTTTATCTTCTTCTTCAATGGTGTTTTGAAGAATTTTTTTGATTTCAAGAGTAGAAACATCTTCGCCTTGATCGTTTTTCATGGCTTCAGAAAAAAATTCTTTTATCAACTTGGTTCCATAAGGCGTATCTACATATTTACTATTAGCCACACGAGAAACGGTAGAAATGTCAAGCCCAACCATATCGGCAATATCTTTTAGAATCATTGGTTTTAGGCTGGTTTCTTCACCATCAAGAAAATAATCGTGTTGAAAGTGCATGATGGCATTCATCGTTACATATAGAGTTTCCTGGCGTTGTTTTATAGCATCTATGAACCACTTGGCAGAATCTAATTTTTGCTTAATAAACTGTACAGCATCTTTTTGAGAGTGAGATTTGTCTTTTGAACTTTTATAGGTTTGCATCATTTCTTGATAGTCTTTTGAAACGTGCAAAGAAGGTGCATTCCGACCATTAAGAGTCAATTCGAGTTCATCGTCTATAATTCTGATAGCAAAATCAGGAATAATATGTTCGGTAATTTTATTATTTCCTGTAAAAGAACCGCCAGGTTTAGGGTTTAACTTTTCTATTTCTTCAATCGCTTTTTTTAGCTGTTCTTGAGAAACACCATATTTTTGAAGTAATTTATCGTAGTGTTTTTTTGTAAAGGCGTCAAACTGATTTTCGATAATATCGGTCGCTAGATCTACATATTCTGAAGGTGTTTTGTGTTTTAGTTGGAGCAACAGACATTCTTGCAAATTTCTAGCGCCTACACCCGAGGGCTCTAATTGATGCACCACATTCAATATTTTTTCGACTGTTTTTTCATCGGTATAAATAGCTTGTGTAAAAGCCATATCGTCAACAATATCTTGAATAGAACGACGCATATATCCATCGTCATCAATACTTCCTACTAAAAATTCGGCAATCTCTCTTTGTTCGTCTGTAAGTATAAATGTGTTTAATTGATTGATCAAATCTTGATGAAAACTAACTGGTGCCGACAGTGGTGTTTCTCTATCATCGTCATCATCACTATAATTATTTGTTTGGGTTTTATAATCGGGTGTTTCGTCATTACTTAAATATTCGTCTATATTGATGTCGTCTGCTTCTATATTATCGCTTCCTTCATAATCGTCATATTCATCGTTATTGTCGAACTCGTCTTTTTCAAAAATTTCTTCTTCGTCTTTACCCGATTCTAAAGCAGGATTCTCATTCATTTCTTCTAACAAACGTTGTTCAAAAGCTTGTGTAGGCAATTGAATTAGCTTCATCAACTGGATTTGTTGTGGAGATAGTTTTTGAGATAATTTGAATTGTAAGTTTTGCTTTAACATTTTTTATAGTTTAAAAGTTTATGGGTTTAAAAGTTTAAAAGCCTATATAAACTAAACTTATAAACTTTTAACCTTTTTTTAAAACTCTGCGTTTTGTGGTGTTCTTGGAAACGGAATTACGTCTCTAATATTGGTCATTCCTGTTACAAAAAGCACTAATCTTTCAAATCCTAATCCGAAACCTGAGTGCACAGCCGAGCCGAATCTTCTAGTGTCTAAATACCACCAAAGTTCTTCTTGGTCAATGCCTAAGGCTTTCATTTTTTCAACCAAAACGTCGTAACGTTCTTCTCTTTGCGAACCACCTACGATTTCTCCAATACCTGGAAAAAGGATATCCATCGCACGAACGGTTTTTCCATCTTCATTTAATCGCATATAAAACGCTTTGATATTTGCTGGATAATCGAACAAAATTACAGGACATTTGAAATGTTTTTCAACCAAATAGCGTTCGTGTTCGCTTTGTAAATCGGCACCCCATTCGTTAATGATATAATTGAATTTTTTCTTTTTGTTGGGAGTTGAATCTCTTAAAATATCAATAGCTTCAGTATAAGAAACACGTTTGAAATTGTTTTCTAAAACGAAATTCAATTTTTCTAACAGATTCATTTCGCTGCGTTCGGCTTGTGGTTTTGATTTTTCTTCTTCTTGCAAACGATTTTCTAAAAACTTCAAATCGTCTTGGCATTTATCAATGGTATATTTAATAACATATTTGATAAAATCTTCTGCCAAATCCATGTTGTCATTCAAATCGTTAAAAGCTACTTCGGGTTCAATCATCCAAAACTCAGCTAAGTGTCTTGTAGTATTGGAGTTTTCAGCTCTAAATGTGGGACCAAAAGTATAGACTTGACCTAAAGCCATGGCAAAAGTTTCGGCTTCTAGTTGTCCTGAAACTGTAAGATTGGTTTCTTTTCCAAAAAAGTCTTCTTTATAATTAATGCTTCCATCTTCATTTTTGGGTAAATTATTTAAATCCAATGAAGTAACTCTAAAAGTTTCACCAGCACCTTCGGCATCACTACCTGTAATTATAGGTGTATGTACATAATTAAAATCTTTATCATGAAAATATTTATGTATCGCAAAAGCTAAAGCTGATTTTACCCTATTTATTGCACCATAAGTATTAGTGCGAACACGCAAATGAGCGTTTTCACGTAAAAATTCTAACGAGTGTTTCTTGGGTTGCATTGGAAATTTCTCAGCATCTGAATCGCCTAAAATCTCTAGTTTAGTAACTTGAACTTCATATTTTTGGCCAGCGCCTTTGCTTTCAACTAATGTTCCAATTACAGAAATTGCTGCTCCAGTTGTAATTCGTTTTAAGGTTTCTTCGGGTGTGTTTTCAAAATCAACAACACATTGGATATTATTAATGGTCGAACCATCATTCAACGCTATAAATTGATTGTTTCTAAAAGTTCTAACCCAACCTTTTGCATTTACTTCATAATTCGCTTTTGAGCTACTTAATTCAACGCTATAAATTGATTGTTTCTAAAAGTTCTAACCCAACCTTTTGCATTTACTTCATAATTCGCTTTTGAGCTACTTAATAAGTCTTTAACTTTTGTATGTTTCATTTTGATAGTTTTTTATAACTCGTATTTTGCGCAAAGATAGTTTAAATAGATTTTTTTTAAAAGCAATACTTTTTAAGATTTGAAAAAATTAGCAATAGCATATAAAGGATAAATTAAAACATCTTCTAGTTTTGAAAAATTTTCTAAGGAGAAACGAATTCCATAATCCAATTTTTTTTCAGAGAGAAAAACTCTTAAACTTTGCATAGCACCTTTTGATGATGATTTTATTTCAACAGGAAGAATAGAGGTTTGTTTTTGAACAATATAATCAATTTCGGCATTGCCTGTTTTATTTTCGCGATGCCAATAATAGAGTTGTGTTTGTGAAAACGGATTGTTATATTTTAACCATTCTAAGCCAAAAAACATTTCTGCAATTGCGCCTTTATTGACCAATTTAAAATCATTTTCTAGGGTAATTAATGAAAGATCTAGGTTTAATACTCTTTGAAATAATCCAGTATCAAGCAACAACATCTTTCTTTTTTTGAGGTCAATTTCAGCACCAAGCGGAATTCCATTGGAAGAGGAATGAACAACAGGAATAACCAAACCCGCCAAAATTAATAATTGTAAAGCTTCTTTAATTTGAATGTGCGATAAATGGTTACTCGCTTTAGAATAAGTGAATTTATTTCCCATTTGATTTGTAACAGCTTCAAAAACTTCGGTAATTCTTTCGGAAGAAATTCTTTTATTATATTTTGTAAAATCACTTTTATAGGAAATTATTAAATCGTCTAAAACTTGTTGAACCTCTAATAAATTTCTTGTTTGTGCATATCTTGCAACCACTTCGGGCATACCACCAATTATTAAAAATTGTTTTAGATAATCGTTCAGTTTTATATGAAAAATTTCATCTATTGCTTTGTTATTAATAACATTGTTTTTTAATTCAAGTATTCTATTTTCACCAAGAGTAGCTAAAAATTCATCAAATGAAAACGGATAGACAAATAGTGTTCTAATTCGTCCAACACCAAAAGTTGGTAGTTTTTGGAGAGCAAACTCTAACAATGAACCAGCCGCAATTACATGCAGATTAGTCATTTGTTCGTAAAAAAAGCGTAAAACTAAAATAGCATTTTGACACGATTGAATTTCATCAAAGAACAACAAAGTTTTACCTTCAATAATGGGCTTGTTATAAATAATTTCAATTTTTGCACAAATATTTTCAACTGAATTTATTCCATCAAAAAGGGAATGAATAGAGCTATTTTCTTCAAAATTAATTTCTATAAAATTTTCAAAAGATTGTGCAAGATTTCTAACCGCAGATGATTTTCCAACTTGTCTGGCACCTCTTAATAAAAGTGGTTTTTTATTTAGATCATTCTTCCAAATAATTAAGGACTCGTCTATTTGTCTTTTAAAGTATTTTTTGTTGTTTTTCATAGTCTAAAAATTAGATAAAATGATAAAAAAACTATGCAAAAATAAGTATAAATCAACAAAAAAACTACCCTAAAAAATTATTTTTTATGTATTATTTTTTTCTAATTCGTCCAATTCTTCGTCGGTATGCTCTAAGATGTCTATCATTGGAGTTTTTAATTCCTGTTCGTTTGCTAAAGTTTTATTCAAAGTTAATACTAATGAAGGAAGCAAAACTAAGTTAGATAACATTCCGAAAAATAGGGTTAAAGCTACCAATCCACCCAGGGCAATGGTTCCGCCAAAACTTGATAGCATGAATACAGAAAACCCGAAGAATAATACTATTGAGGTGTAAAACATACTAATTCCGGCATCATCGAAAGTAGCAAAAACTGATTTTTTTATCTTCCAATCGTTTCTAGAAAGTTCCAATCGATATTGCGCTAAGAATCGCAACGTGTCGTCAACGGACATTCCAAAAGCAATTCCGAACACTAATATGGTTGACGGTTTTAACGGAATTCCTAAAAATCCCATCAAACCTGCGGTCATCAAAAGAGGCAATAAATTTGGAATAATAGATACCAAAACCATTTTGAACGAACGAAACATTATGGCAACTAATCCTGCTGTGATTAAAAAGGCAAACAACAGTGAGGATAATAAATTGTTTAATAAATATTTAGTTCCTTTTTGGAAAACTAATGCTTTTCCGGTGATGATTACTTCATATTTTGGTGATGGAAATATTTTATTGATTTTATTTCTCAACTGTGTTTCAATTGATTTCATCTTTTCACCATTTTCGTCTTTAATGAAGGTGGTAATTCTGGCTACACTTCCATCGTTAGAAATATAACTTTTTAACTGATTGTCTTTCGATTTTTTTTGAGAATTTTTGATATAGGGTAACAGAGCAAATTCTTCATTTGGAGAAGGTAAAGCGTAAAAATCTGGATTTCCGTTGTAGTAAGCTTGGTTGAAACTTTTGGCAACATTTACAATAGACAATGGTTTAGAAAGTTCTGGAATATCGGATATGGTTTCTTCTAAATCTTCCATTCTTCGCAAATTGGTCAACTTCATGGCACCATTTTTCTTTTTGGTATCAATCATAATTTCTAATGGCATTACGCCATCAAATTCTTTTTCGAAGAAACGAATGTCATTAAAGAAAGCCGATTTTTTAGGCATGTCTTCAATGATACTTCCAGAAATTCGAATTTCATAAATTCCGATGATTCCAAAGACAAGCAGAATTATAGCGGTTACATAAACTCCAACACGATTAAATTTTACAGTTCTAACAATCCAATTCATGAAAGAAGTAAGATATTCTCGTTCTAAATGGCCTAGATGTCTTGGAATTGGCGAAGGAATGTAACTAAAGAAAATAGGAATTATAATTAAACAAAGCAAATAAATAGCAATGATATTGATAGAAGTTACTACACCAAATTCGGATAACAACGTATTATTTGTAGCAATAAAAGTAGCAAAACCAAATGCTGTAGTTAAGTTGGTCATTAACGTAGCCGTTCCGGTTTTTGTAATTACACGTTGAAGTGCCTTGGCTTTATTAGAATGTTTTTGATATTCTTGATGGTATTTATTAATAAAGAAAATACAATTCGGAATTCCAATTACAATTACTAATGTTGGAACTAAAGCTGTCAAAACAGTAATTTCATACCCCATTAGTGCAATGATTCCAAAAGACCACATTACACCAATAATTACTATTACTAACGAAATTAAAGTGGCTCTAAACGAACGGAAGAAGAAGAAGAAAATTAAAGATGTGATTAGTAAAGCTGCTCCAATAAATATTCCAATTTCGTCAACAATGGTTTTAGCATTTAACGTTCTAATGTAGGGCATTCCTGAAGTTCTTAAATCAACTCCAGTTTCCTTTTCAAACTTGTTAATCTCAGGAATAAACGTGTTTAATATATATTCTTTTCTTGCAATAGTATTTACAATTTTCTTATCCAAATAAACGGCTGAACGAATGGCACCTGATTTTTTATTGAACAACAAACCTTCATAGAAAGGCATTTTGTTAAACAATTCTGATTTAATTTGTTTTAAGTAATTTTCGTCAAGCGTTTTTGATGAATCCACAAAAGGTTTCAGTTCAAATGTTTGTGACGCATCGTTTTTGGTGAGTTTTTGAAGATTATCAACCGTAATAACCAAATCAATTTCTTTGTCAGATTTGATTTTACGCATCAATTCAGTCCATTTTTTATAAATTTCTGGAGTAAATAATTTTTTGTCTTTTGTAGCAATAACTATAAGATTTCCTTCTTCACCAAAGTTTTTTAGAAAGCTATTGTAATCAACATTTACTTTGTCATCGGCAGGAATTAGGTTAGCTTCTGTATGGGTAAATTTCAAATCTTTCCACTGAAAAGCCATTAGAAATGTAATTACTACAACTAAGCATAAGAGTAAGCTTCTATTTCTGAGGATAATTCGGGCAATTAATTCCCAAAAACCAATACCTAATAACTTTTTCATTTGAAATTTTAAAACGAGTGCAAAGGTAGTGAAAAGTGCTCTAAATTAAAGAACTAAAACCTATCTTTTGTTTAGAAATATCGGGAAGTAAATTTTATATTAATTTTACATTATGTTGCCGTTTTACGATTAAGTTTTCTCATATTTGTAGTATAAAAATTTGGATTTAGAAAATGAAGAAGTTTAAAAATGGAATATTCTATATTGGTGTAACAGGCGGTTTTATTGCCCTTATGTTTTGGATTGTTACCAAAGGAAAATCTTTAGAAATAGGAAGAAATGTTATTGCTAAAACATCTAATGATTCCCTTTTTGGACAGTTTATAAATTCTTTGGTTCATAACCTGAAGCATCCTCTAGCCATTTTATTATTACAAATTATTACCATTATAATTGTGGCTCGTTTTTTTGGATGGATTTTCAGAAAAATTGGTCAACCAAGTGTTATTGGCGAAATTATTGCCGGAATTTTTCTCGGTCCATCTGTAGTTGGTATGTATTTACCAGAATATTCTGCCATGCTTTTTCCTATTGAATCTTTAGGAAATTTACAGTTTTTAAGCCAAATTGGTTTAATTCTTTTTATGTTCGTCATTGGCATGGAACTCGATTTGAAGGTGTTGAAAAACAAAGCCAATGAAGCTGTAGTAATTAGTCATGCAAGTATCGTTTTTCCTTTTGCTCTCGGAATTGGATTGTCTTATTTTATTTATCACAAATTTGCACCACAAGGAGTTGAATTTTTGTCATTTAGTTTATTTATGGGAATTGCCATGAGCATCACTGCTTTCCCAGTTTTAGCAAGAATTGTTCAAGAAAGAGGCATCCATAAAACAAAACTTGGCACAATTGTAATTACTTGTGCAGCAGCCGATGATATTACAGCTTGGTGTTTACTTGCTGCTGTTATTGCTATTGTAAAAGCAGGAACTTTTATGAGTTCACTTTACATCATTCTTTTGGCTACGGTTTATGTTTTGATGATGCTTTTTGTAGTAAAACCTTTTCTAAAAAAAGTGGGTGATTTGTATGCCAAAAGAGATAATTTGAGCAAACCCGTTGTGGCCATCTTTCTTTTAACCTTAATTATTTCATCTTATTTAACCGAAGTTATAGGTATTCATGCGCTTTTTGGCGCTTTTATGACCGGAGCAATCATGCCAGATATCATCAATATTAGAAAGATTTTTATTGAAAAAGTAGAAGATGTAGCTTTGATTTTATTACTTCCATTATTCTTTGTTTTTACAGGTTTGCGCACCCAAATTGGTTTAATCAATGATCCATATTTATGGAAAGTTACCGCATTGATAATTCTTGTGGCTGTTGTTGGAAAATTTGTAGGAAGTGCTTTAGCAGCAAGATTTGTTGGACAAAATTGGCGTGATAGTTTAACCATTGGTGCATTAATGAATACACGCGGATTGATGGAATTGGTGGTTCTTAACATTGGTTATGATTTGGGCGTACTTTCTGCCGAGGTTTTTACAATGATGGTAATCATGGCATTATTTACGACCTTCATGACGGGCCCTGTAATAGATATTATAAATTATTTTTTCAAGCGTAGAGAAGTTATTATTCCGAAAGAAATTAGTACTAGTAATTTTAAGATTTTGATTTCTTTTGGAAACAATGAAAAAGGCAAATCACTATTGCGTTTGGCAAATAGCTTCATTAAAAAGCAAAAAGAAAATTGCAATGTTACCGCATTGCACTTGTCTTTGAGCGATGAGGTTCATTCCTATAATCTTGAGGAATATGAGAAATATACTTTTGAACCCATTCTAGAAGAATCAGAAGTGTTGCATCAAAAATTAACAACCATATTCAAATCTACAATTGATATTGAAACTGATATTGCAGACATTGCTGTTCGTGGAGAATATGATTTGGTTTTGGTTGGTTTAGGAAAATCTATTTTTGAAGGTTCTTTTCTAGGAAAAGTCCTTGGTTTTACAACACGACTTATAAATCCAGACCGATTGTTAGACAAATTCACGGGAAAAGAAGGATTGTTTGAAAATTCTCCTTTTGACGACAGAACACGTTTGGTAATTTCAAAAACTAAAAAGCCACTTGGGATTTTAATTGATAAAGATTTAGTGAAAGTAGAAGCTGTTTTTGTTCCAATATTCGGTTCGGAAGATACTTTTTTGATGGAATATTCTCAAAAGTTAATTTTCAATAACGATACTAAAATCACCATTCTTGACATCAACAATCAGGTCAAAAATAATTTTGTTATTGAAAATGCCATTAACAGTCTTCAAAATTCTTATCCCGAAAAAATCACTATAATTGATGAAAGTAAAATGAAAGCAGGTTTTCTTTTGCAACAAGATATGATGATGATATCACTTGAAAGTTGGAAAAATCTTGTAGATTCGGAGAGTGTTTGGTTAAGTAATATTCCTTCGGTTTTAATTATTAAACCTTAGTTTCTTTTAAAACAATCTATAAATTGAAAGCGAAACAGTACTTCTTTGGTACAAATCCATTGCTTCAGTAGGAATTTTGCAAATACTTTATCGCCTGAATTTGTAGTAGGATTTTCTGCCCAAAGTTGTAAATACTATACTTTACCGTTTATAGAAGAGCGTAAAACATAATTTAGCAATCAATTTTTTTAAATACAAAAAGCCAACTGGTATTATTACTGCTGTTTAATTCATTTAATGAGGCAGATTATACTAATAATATTTATAAAATAGTCCAAAAGTTTATGGTATAAAACAAATGTTGGGCATAGGAATAATTTATAATTTTATATAAAAAAAGGCTTTCAAATTAATGAAAGCCTTTTGTTTGTTTATAACTATTATTTAGTTTTTAATAATTTTTTGAGTGAAGTTAACATTGTCACCATTCACTTTTAGAACATACATTCCGGCTTGTAAGTTGTTTAAGTTAAGTGATTTTTCAGTATTGAAATCTTCATTTTTAAATTCACTTACTATTCTTCCATTGATGTCTATTACTTGAATGTTTACTTTACCTACATAGTTGTTGATTCTTACATTAAGTAATCCATTTGTTGGATTTGGATAAATTCTGAATAACTCATTATTTTCAAAATAGTCAACACTTAAAGTACAGTTTGGACCTGTAGGAAAGGCATCAAAGTTTTCTACTTGATCACTACAATCTTGATTACTTCCAGCAGAAGCATTTAATCCAACACCTCTTCTTCTAAAAACTTCAGCAATCATACAATAATCTTGTCCGCCAGTTGTGGCTTGATCTGCTGCAAATAGTGCATCTCTTGCCGATACAACAGTTGGGCTACAAGGTTGTAATTTAAGTCCATCAAGTACTAATCGCATTACTTTGTTATTACCACCTGTACCTGTATATTTATTGTCATCATAGCCATATTTTTGAATATAAGCCCAATTTAAATCCCAAAGCACTGTTGCCCAAAAATCACCATTTACGTATCTAAAGGAAGTGTCTGCTGGGTCTGATGGAATATCAGAATTTGAATCATCATAAGTAAGAGGGTTGATAGTCATATCGGTTGAATAAGGATAGGATCTCAATCCTCCACCAGTTGTTGGCTCACTTAATACGAAAGTTGCAAGACCTCTTGGAGTAGTGCCAACATCACCTGGTTTGATTTGCATCATCATAGCAAACCAATCAGACCAACCTTCTCCCATTTGGTCATAATTTTGAAGACAACTTGAGTTTAATCTGCCCCCTGCTAATCTTGTGGAAATACCATGACCAAATTCGTGAGATATAATACCATTATCTAAATCACCATCAGAATTTACAAAAGGTTGTTTTTGTAATTTAACGGTAACTGGTCCGTTTTGCATTTCAGCAATAATAGCTTCTCCGACTTCTTGAGTTACAAATACCGCAGGAATCGTGATATTTCCATCAGCACCGCTCATGGTAACTAGTTGATTTGCTGCGTTATTTACAACAATTACTGCAATTGCACCTGCATTTTGCGCATTTATTACTTTCGAAACAAAGGTACAATCACCTCTTCTTAAAATTACTATTTTACCATTAAGTGCTGCAGCATTTGATGCTGGAGTACAAGCAATAGAGGTAGAAGGATCTGCATCTAAATATAATGCTAATGGTGTTTCTATAGAACCAGGTGCTAATGGAACAGGCACATTTCCTGGGTCAAAACCATTTTCTGCAGAATAATATTCTCCGGCAATTGAAGACGGTGATAGAACGAATAATGACTTAGGACCATAATTCCACAAGTACATCTGCATTCTTGGTTTAGAACCATCTACCGGAGTTGAAAAATTTGCGTTATTTGAAGTGGGTGTGCCTGCTTGTGAGCCATCTTGTGCGTCACCCCAAACGGCATCAGAAGCTGTTCCTCCACTAATATAATTTGTTTGTTGGAAATTTCCATTAGGCTCATTAAATCCATATTGATACCAAACATCATGTAATATGTTTGTCATGTAAAACAAGTTAGTTGTTGCAGCGCTAATATAAGTGTCTGCACTTACAGCTGTACCTGGGTAAGGAAAATCAAAATTTAATGCTGCACCACCATCTGGAGCAAAGCCATTTGAAGCAGCATTGGTATTGTGCGTGGTTGGGTTTACACCTGTATAATCTGCTCTTGCCCAAGTATTGTTACCTCTAGTATACGTGTATTTTAAACTGGCTGTATTTCCAGCAATCGTATTGGTATCATGCCATCCTTTAGGAGACGCAGTTGCGTTTTCAGGGTTTGCAACAAGCTGTCTAGCAGTGTGATTAGGGCTTTCAAAATTGAAAGGAATAACTCTGTAAGACCCACCTTGTACTTGAAGAGGAGTTGCTAAATTTTCATCTTTAAACAAATTTTTGTAAAAAGAAAAATCTGAAGAGCCATGTTTGTGTCCTTTGTGGTTTTCAAAATTACATGAAATTACTAAGTCATGTTTTTGAAGAATAGTTCCAGTTACTGCGTCAACTCTCATACTCCAAAGGTGTTTGTAATCTTGAGTATAGAATGTGTAATCCCAGGATAATCTTAAAGTCTCACCCATGGGTTGATAAACAAGTTCTGCGGTGATAGCATCTTCTGTTTGGTTACCATTAGAAATTTTAAATTCATTATTGCTAATAGTTTCAATGATTTGATTGTTTGAACTTGTTTGGTTTACAGATTCAAATGCTTTGTTAAGTCCATTTAAAACAGATAATGTTGGTGAAGTTGTGTTAACTTTTTGAGCAACATTTGAAATAAAAACGCCAGTAGAGTTGATCACTTCATCATTTTTCATCCAAATATTTGAAACAGAATTAAAGATTTCTATTCCTTGGTGTCTTTGTTTAATCCAATAAGTATCAATTTTAGTAGATTCTGAATTACCTGTACTTTCAATTGTCCAATCACTAATATCTTGTGATGTAAGATTAAAGTTGGCTTTGTTTCTGTCTAAATAGTTTTGAATTTTCACTCTGTTTTCTTGTGAAAAACTCAAAATTGTAAACAAAATCATCAATAGAGATGTAATTTTTTTCATAATTAATGTTTGTAGTTTTTTTATAGGGTAACAAATCTAATTTAATTTTCATGTAATTGCAAGTATTTTGCTTGAAAATCAAAATTTTAACAAATTTTATGCTGTAATTATGTCATTATATAACAAAGCTTTTCCATCGGTTAACATTGAAATGAAATGGCAAATGTGCAATAATCGTTCGTATAAACTCTCTTTTTCTAGCAAGGCATCGGGATGGTGTTTTTCTGGCAAAATCTTTAATAATAACTTGTCGTAATTGGTAGCTTTTCCTTCATGATTGTTGTTATAAGCTGTTATGAATTTGTCTAACAAATTATTAATCATTTGATATCCAGATAGTTCTTTTTCAATTACTTCACGACTTTGGTAGATGTTTTTCACACTTAGTTTAATGATGTCGTCAATTTGTGCTTTGTATTTACTTTTATCGGTAAGAGCATATGGAAATTCTCCTTTGAGAATAGCTTCTTCATTTTCTATAAATATACTCACGGCATCGTTAATTAGATTTCCAATGGCTAGAGCACGTAAATAGCTTATTCTATCTTCTTTTGTAGTAAGCGTCTTATATTTGTTGGTGTCAATAGTATCTTTTACTAATTTAATTAAATATTCTAAGGCATAATCTTCCGACACTAATCCGAGATTTATACCATCTTCAAAATCAATTATAGTATAACAAATATCATCGGCAGCTTCAACCAGATAGGCAAGCGGATGTCTTTCATAGCCAATATCATTTCCTGATTTGTTTGGAATTAATCCTAATTCATGGGCAACTTCTTTAAAAAATTCTTTGTCGGTTTGAAAGAAGCCATATTTTTTATCGGCAATATTGGAAGTTGGTTTTTTTGGTAAACTTTCTTTCGGATATTTCATAAACGAACCAAGAACAGCATAAGTCAATCGGATGCTTCCTTCTATACCAGGTCGTGAACTTGTTAAAACGGAGAATCCGTTGGCGTTTCCTTCAAAATCTATTAAATCTTGCCATTCTTTATCGGTAAGTTGTTCTTTAAATTTTTGTCCTTTGCCGATAGAAAAATATTCACCAATGGCTTTTTCACCAGAATGTCCGAATGGTGGATTTCCAATGTCGTGTGCTAAGGAAGCTGCGGCCACAATTGCACCAAAATCATTAGCTTGATAGCCATGAATTTCTTGTAAATGCGGATATTTTTCAATGATTTTCTTTCCTACCAATCGTCCAATTGAACGTCCAACTACCGAAACTTCTAAACTGTGGGTCAGTCGCGTATGAACAAAATCGGTTTTTGACAACGGAATGACCTGTGTTTTATCTTGCAAACTTCTAAAAGCTGATGAGAAAATAATTCTGTCGTAGTCAACTTCAAAACCCAAACGGGTATCGTCTTGTTCTATTCGTAGTCGTTTTCCTTTGTCGCCTTGACGTTTTAAAGATAAAAGTTGTTCCCAGTTCATCATTTAATATTAGATATTTTGATTTTAGATATTAGATGTTTTTTTTCATGCAAATGCTATTTTCAACACCTTGATATTGCCCAAAGTTTTCAATGATTTTATAGCCTAATTTTTGATATAAATTGATGGCATCGTTTTGCATGTAGCCTGTTTCTAATAAAGCAGTTTTGTAATTTTCTTCTTTTGCCCAAGTTTCTAAAGCTGTTAAAACTTTGGTTGCAATTCCTTTTCCGCGATGTTCAGGCAAAGTAAACATTCGTTTCATTTCGGCAGTTTCAGCATCATATTCTTTGTAAGCACCAATTGCAATTGGAATTTCATTTTCATAGACAATCAAAGCATTTTTCAACAAACTCGACTTGTTAAATTGCGAATAAAAGGCATGATCTTCACCATCTAAAACTGCTAAATAAGCATCTAATTGAGCTACGAGTTTTTCAAAATCGGGATTATCTGAAGTTGTTCTTTTGAAAGTAAGCATTGCAATTATTTTTTATCATTTGACAAAAAGAAATGGCGCGATTTCTTTGGATATTGATTATAACTTTTGTCACTCGGATTAGCAATAACTGATTTGATATTGATTTCGTCGCCCAATTTAAAATCTTTGGCAACCATTTGATAATCTAATAAATATGCACCACAGAAATAGTTTCCGTTTTCGTCTTTTTCTATAATTCCAGTGTAAACTCCTTTTTCTTTTGACATTGTATTTTCAATTTGATTTCAAAGATAATTAAAAAACAAAACAGCCATCGAGTTGATGACTGTTTTTATATTCTTTATTTATGATAGCTTGTCAGGATTTTTTCCAATGTTTTTAGTTTCAGAGTTAACTCTTCTTTCAAGTTTTTTAATATCTTCTTCAGGAGGAAGATTTTCGGGAGTAATTTCTCTCTTTAACAATAATTTTCTTACCCCAAGGTTGTTTTTAATATGCTCGGATGATATTTTTGATTCTGTTGATAAACCTTTATTTTTAGTGTTAAAAACTGTTATCTCAGTTGCAAAATCTTTTGCCTTTATTACGATGGTTGGTAAAAAATCTGCAAGCGGTCGATTATCAGGTACGCCTAATTTCTTTTTCATTTGCCCAGTGTTCTTTCCTCCAAATAATGCTTGATCGCCTTTACTTCTAATTATTCCAAAGTTTTTATCATCACCAGTTTTTTCATAAATTAATTCTGACAACTCTTTTTCTGATAATGTTAATTTTTGTCTAGCATTTAATCTTTCCCAATCATCTATTCTTTTTGCAATAATTTCAAATTTTCTAGTTTGAATAGCAAAATAATTTTGTGCAAAAGCAATTTGTTCTTTTCTAGGATCACCGTTTTGAGCAATTAAATAGCATGCATATCGGGTTAACATAATGTCCTCTATTTCTCTATCAGTTCCAGAACCAATTGACACCATTTTGTTGACGTCAACAAAATGGTCTGATGTAAGATTTCCAGAAGCTTCACATGAAATCTTAGACTTTAAAATTACCTTGGTAAAATTCCTCCATTCTGAATAACCTAATAAATGTTGAATATCTCTTGCAAACCAAAACTCAATTCCATTATCAGTTGATTGTGAAAAATCTTCAAAATCATTTGTTAAGCTTTTTATTAGTTCATTTTTCATAAATAGTATTTAAATGGATTTTCATTTTTATTTGCTACATAAACTTTTTTCATTAATTATTTTAAATGTAGGAATTGCTGAATTATTTTCTAAAAACAAAACAGCCATCGTAATTGATAGCTGTTTCTGAATTTAAATTAAACACTTTTTGTAAAAGAGTTGTAATAACTATTCAATAAATCTTTTAAACTGACTAAATCATTTTGTTCTAAAGGGTTTGAATCGGAATATGATTTACCAATTTCATTTAATTTCTGTCTAAATTTTTCTTGATTATCAATGTAATATTGTAATCTTTTTTGCTTACCTATTGCAGATTTATTGTTTTTCTCTGGCATCTCATTTAGCAAAATTGACAATTCTCTTTCTAAATCTTGTTTTAGTTTGTCCATGTATTTCAAAAGATTATAACATTAAGAACCACACATTTCACAATCGTCCGGTCCAGCATTTTTTGCCATTTCAATCATTGCTCTGTATTCTTCGGCAGTCATTTCAACCGGTTCGTTTAGAACTGCAATGGGTTGTAATGGTTCTGTGATGGCATTTATTTCTGTTGCAGGTTGTTCTTGAACTTCAATGGGTTCTGCTTTTTTATCGTTATTTAAGGTAAACTTGATGGCATCAACCGCAGCTTTTGTTCTCAAGTAATACATTCCAGTTTTTAAACCTGATTTCCAAGCGTAGAAATGCATCGAAGTCAATTTAGCATAGTTGGCATCTTGCATAAACAAGTTCAACGATTGTGATTGGTCAATAAAGTAACCTCTTTGGCGACTCATATCAATGATGTCTTTCATTGACATTTCCCAAACGGTTTTGTATAATTCTTTCAAATCTTCAGGAATATCTAATGCTTGAACAGAACCATTGTTTCGCATCAATTCTTGTTTCAATGTTTCGTTCCACAATCCTCTTTCTACTAAATCGTTAAGTAAATGTTTGTTTACCACAATAAATTCTCCCGAAAGTACTCTTCTCGTATAAATGTTAGAAGTATAAGGTTCAAAAGCTTCGTTGTTTCCAAGAATTTGTGATGTTGAAGCTGTTGGCATTGGTGCTACTAACAATGAGTTTCTAACACCATTTGCTAAAACTTTTTTTCTTAAACCTGCCCAATCCCATCTTCCAGAAAGTTCTTCGTCTTTAATGTTCCATAAATTATGTTGAAATTCACCTTTAGAAATCGGTGAACCTTTATAAGAAGAATAGGGTCCTTCTTGTTTAGCCAATTCCATAGAAGCAGTAACTGCTGCAAAATATAATGTTTCAAAAATATCTTGATTCAATTGTTTTGCTTCGTCACTTGTAAAAGGCATTCTCATCATGATAAAAGCATCTGCCAAACCTTGAACACCAAGACCAACAGGGCGATGACGCATGTTAGAATTTTCAGCTTCTATTACAGGATAATAGTTTCTGTCAATTACTTTGTTTAAGTTTCTTGTTACACGTTTTGTTACGTTGAATAGCAATTCGTGATTGAATTTTCCGTTTTCAACAAACATTGGTAAGGATATAGACGCTAAGTTGCACACAGCAATTTCATCTGCAGAGGTGTATTCCATGATTTCTGTACACAGGTTTGACGATCGAATAGTTCCCAAATTCTTTTGGTTCGATTTTCTGTTCGCTGCATCTTTATACAGCATATAAGGCGTTCCGGTTTCAATTTGAGATTCTAGTATTTTTTCCCAAAGTTCACGCGCTTTTACTGTTTTTCTTCCTTTTCCTTGTGCTTCATACGAAGTGTATAATGCTTCAAATTCGTCGCCATAAACAGCATCTAATCCCGGACATTCGTTGGGACACATTAGAGTCCATGTGGAATCGGCTTCTACACGTTTCATAAATAAATCGGAGGTCCACATAGCAAAGAATAAATCTCTTGCACGCATTTCTTCTTTTCCTGTATTTTTTTTCAAATCTAGGAATTCAAAAATATCGGCATGCCACGTTTCTAGGTAAATTGCAAAACTTCCTTTACGTTTTCCACCACCTTGATCTACATAACGAGCGGTATCATTGAAAACTCTCAACATAGGAACAATTCCGTTTGAAGTTCCGTTAGTGCCTCGAATGTATGAACCTGTTGCACGAACGTTGTGAATTGCTAATCCAATGCCACCAGCTGATTGTGATATTTTTGCAGTTTGTTTCAACGTATCATAAATTCCGTCAATGCTATCATCTTTCATCGTTAACAAGAAACAAGACGACATTTGAGGTTTTGGTGTTCCAGCGTTGAACAATGTTGGTGTGGCGTGGGTAAAGAATTTTTTCGACATTAAATCGTAAGTTTCAATTACCGACTCAAGGTCGTTTAAGTGAATTCCAACCGAAACACGCATCAACATGTGTTGTGGTCTTTCTACAATTTTACCATTAATTTTTAACAAATAGGAACGTTCTAAGGTTTTGAAACCAAAATAATCGTAGTTAAAATCACGGTTGTATATGATGTGAGAATTTAAAAATTCTGCATTTTCTTGAATTACATTATGAACTTCTTCCGAAAGTAAAGGTGCTTCTTGATTGGTTCTTGGGTTTACATAATGATACATTTCATTCATCGTTTCTGAGAATGATTTGTTGGTGTTTTTATGTAAATTTGAAATGGCGATTCTTGCTGCTAACTGTGCATAATCAGGATGCGAAATAGTCATTGACGCTGCTGTTTCTGCTGCAAGATTATCTAATTCTGACGTAGTTACTCCATCATAGAGTCCTTCAATTACGCGCATGGCTACTTTTACAGCATCTACTCTGTCGTTTAAACCATAGCATAGTTTTTTAATTCTATCGGTTATTTTGTCAAACATTACCGGTTCTTTGTGACCGTCTCTTTTTACTACGTACATAAGTTTTAAGTTTTTGTGAAATAGAAAATCCCTTCGCTATTTCGGGTTATTTGTAATATAATTTTGATTTCTCGCAAAGACGCAGAGGCGCAATGCGATGTTTTTTATTTTTAATTCCTGGATAAATACAAAGACCTTAGCTTGGTTAATAAACTTTAAGACTTTGTGTTTTTGCGAGAACTTTATTAAAAATCAGCGTCGAAACTAATTTTGCTAGATTCCGAATCGGAATTCATTACTCCTGCTTTTTGGTATTCTGCAACACGTTTTTCAAAAAAATTGGTTTTTCCTTGAAGCGAAATCATGTCCATGAAGTCGAATGGATTGGAAGAGTTGTAAACTCTATCGCATCCTAGTTCTACCAACAATCTATCGGTAACAAATTCTAAATATTGTGTCATTAAAGTGGCATTCATTCCAATTAAACTTGCAGGAAGTGACTCGGTAATGAATTTTCTTTCAATGTCTAAAGCATTGGTTAAAATTTCTGTGATTCTTTCTTTAGGCACTTTATTTACAATGTGATTGGTGTGTAAATGCACGGCAAAATCGCAATGCATTCCTTCATCACGAGAAATTAATTCGTTAGAAAAAGTCAATCCAGGCATTAAACCACGTTTTTTCAACCAGAAAATAGAACAAAAAGAACCTGAGAAGAAAATTCCTTCTACGGCTGCAAAGGCAATCAATCGTTCTGCAAACGAATCAGACGCTATCCATTTTAGAGCCCATTCTGCTTTTTCTTTAATAGCCGGAAACGTTTCAATGGCGTGAAAAAGTTCGTGTTTTTCAGCTTCGTCTTTTACATAAGTATCAATCAACAACGAATAGGTTTCGCTGTGAATGTTTTCCATCATAATTTGAAAACCATAGAAAAACTTTGCTTCAGGATATTGTACTTCATTTACAAAATTTTCGGCAAGGTTTTCGTTTACAATTCCGTCAGATGCAGCGAAAAAGGCAAGAATATGTTTGATAAAATATTTTTCATCTGCATTTAACTTATTATTCCAATCGTTCAAATCGGTGTGTAAGTCAATTTCTTCTGCTGTCCAAATGCAAGCTTCTTGTTTTTTATACCATTCCCATATGTCTTGATGCTTGATTGGGAAAATTACAAAGCGATCTTTATTTTCTTTAAGGATTGGTTCTATGAAAGACATAATTATAGGTTTTTATTTGGTTTTTTTAACTTTTTTCAACAGTTACAAAGGTTGTCAATTTTAAACGAAAAAGAAAGTCAAACTTATTCACAATCGGCTTTAGTTTTTAACAATGCTTAAGAATAAAGTCACTTTTACAATTTTTCGTAAAATATTGTTTAACAATTGTTTACAAACCTTACAAAATGAAAAAAACCCTAAAAATAAGGGATTTATGAGTTTTTACGATAAGTTTTCGTAATGATTTTAAAAGGAAAATTTAAGTTAAAAACTAAACAAAAAATGCAACTTTCGATAGGTTGAAAGTTGCATTTTTAAAAATTTTAAAAAAAAAATTATTACTCTTCTTGTTCCGCTTCGATATAGGTTTTGTTACCGTTTTTATTGATGTAATATTTTCCGCCTCTTGGTCCGGTGAAAACTTTTTTACCTTTATATTTTCCAGTTACTTTGTCGGCAACTTTTTTCTCTGCAGTTTTAGAAGCTGCAGTTTCTTTCATATCTTCTTTTTCTTCAGCAGCCGTTTTTTTAACTTTTGCAGCCGTTTTGTTTGCAGTTGCTTTTGCTTTTCCTTCTGTAGCCTTTGCTTTTCCTGTTGCAGATGCTTTTGTTTCTTTAGCTTTAGCTTTAGCGTCTTTGAAACGTTTGTCTGGTGTTCCGTCTTTTTTAAGTTTTGATGCTTTTTCTTCGGTTTCTTTTTTAGCTTTAGAGACTTTTTTTTCTACGTCTTTTTTTGCTTTTTCTACTTTCAGCTTTTCTGTTTTTTCTGTTTTAGCCTTTACTGCTTTTTCTGTTTTTGCTTTAGCTTTTGAAACTTTTTCTTTTGCATCTTGTGCAAAAATTGTATTTGAGAAAACAAATACTAAGCATAATAAAATTAGTTTTTTACTCATGGTTTTAATTTTTTTTAATTAGAAATCATGAATCTTCGATTTCTTGTGATTTCTTAATTTAGGTTATTAAAGTTTAAAATTAACGAATTAATTCTAAACTACAATTATTCCAATATTATTTTTTTGACATTGAACTATGATTATATTAAAAAAATGCTCTTAATTGAACACTCCCTGTATGAATTGCGTTACTTGTATCAGATTTTCGCCCTTGATAATTGATGTTAATGTCAAGATATTGCGTTAGATTTTTTTGTAAAAGTAAGCGCCAAGTGCTGTTTTTACCAGGTTGTAATCCTTCGAGCATTTGAAAAGCAACTGGTGAAAGCGCATTTCCAATAAACGCATTATTATAAAGTGAAAATTCTCCATTGGCTGTAAATTTTTTCTCGCTTGAATAATTAAAGGATATTCCGAAACGTTGCTGTTTTAAAGATTCGAGTAAGTTTATAATGTTTTCTTTGTTTTTATATTCATAAAAAAACGACAAACTTTTATTGTTTGAAAATAAATAGGAAATTTTGGGTTCTATGGTGTGAGAATTCAATTCAAAGTTTCGTGTAGCATAATTATCAGAGATACTTTCTGAATTTGAAAGGGAGGAATCTATATTAAATAACCAACTTTTCTTGACCAAATGGGCATATTGCAACTGATTGGATTGTGTTGTATTTTCTTGTGAACCAATAGATAGCAATGTTTTTACTCGACCATTCAAATAGGTGTATGTCAAGGAATGACGTTGCTTGCCTCGATTGTAAAATAAACTGTTTCTAAAATTTGTATTGAGTCCAAGTAAATTATCTTCGTTTGTTGAAAACGGATTGAGATTAAAATTATCCGAATCACGTTGAATTTTTCTGTCTAATGAAAACGAAGTTTGGTTGTAGAAATAAGAGAGTAGTTTCTTGAACCCCTTATTGTTTATCCATTTAGAAGGACTAAAAGTTACCGATTGTGAGAATTTATTTTGATGGGTTTTTACAAAAATTTGATTGGGAAGAAATACACGAACATACTTGGCTTGGTCAGGAAAAGCTGCTATATCAAACTCTTGTAGTTCTTGAATTCCGTTGTTGTTGTAATCGTTCCACATGTAAACTCCTTGTCCAGGATTAACCTCTAAATAAGTAAACTCTTGTTGCGCAATGGTGCCAGAAACATTTTCGTAGGCAACTGTAGTTTGAATTAATTGACTGAAAAAAGTATCATTATAAAGCAATCTAGAATTCAATGATGGTTCTGTAGGGATTGTTGCTTGGATATATTTTAATCTTCTGTAATTTACAAAAAGCGACAAATTGGTTTTTTTGTTTTGAATTAATTTTGATTTCAAATAATAGGAATCAGAGCTGTTTACTCGTTGTAATATTCCTGATTGTAAACTGTCGTTTTTTCTGTTTAAATAGCCAATTTCTGCATAAACTTTTGTACTGTCTCCACGACCAATAAACGCACCATATTCAGAAAA
This sequence comes from Flavobacterium sp., assembly GCA_020048955.1. Classification (GTDB taxonomy): domain Bacteria; phylum Bacteroidota; class Bacteroidia; order Flavobacteriales; family Flavobacteriaceae; genus Flavobacterium. The sequence goes on along the minus strand of JAIFLT010000096.1, from coordinate 18,702 downwards.
ACGTTGACTTAAAGAGGTGAATTGATTTGTGGTAACCAATTTTTCTTGATTGTCTTCTAGATTGAAACTTGCACCAATCCAGTTTTTTTTAAAATGTAGTTTTGCTCTCGTTTGATTTCGAATAAAGTCAGTATTTGAAATAGTTCCAGAGCTTTTCATGACACTAGAATTTTGCTGAACAACCAGTTTTTTATGTTTGAAACTACCTTGAACAAGGTGTCGTGTTCCCGAAAAATTAGTAGTAAAATCTAGTTTTTCTAGCTGATATTTGGCAAATCCTTTGGTTTTAAAATCAAAATTTAAACCTGAAACCAACAAACTTTGATTGCCAGAAATGGTGGTTAAATTCCAATCGCGATTGAATTCTATATTGAATAATCGTTCAATGGTTTTGAAATTTTGTTGTACTAATTGATAATTTGCAAAAACGTCAAGATTAAATTTTCCTGAAAATAGTCGCTGTTTACCATTGATTTTTGTTGCAATTCCTCTGTTGTTATTGTCGTCAATGGTTGAATAAAGATTCAAATCGTTGTTGCTAACGCCGAGTTCAAAATCAATTGCAGTTTTCTCACTTGGGTTATAGCTTCCTAAAATTGTGGCAATTTGAATTTTTGTTGGAGCAATTAATCGGGTTATTGGTTCATAATTTCCTTGTGGTATTCCGGCAATGGGAGCCACATATTCGTAAATTTTTCCAACGGCATTGTTGTTTGCTAAAACATAATTTCCTAAGTTATTTCCAACCAACGAAAAGCGAACATTATATAAGGTATCATTTTCATCATTAGAATATTGAAAAACTTCCACACCACCAATTATGACTTTCTCGTACAAAATTTTATTTTCCGAATAAGAATCTTCGTAAGCTGATGGCGCAGTCATTAAATTAGAATCATCTCCAGCATTTTTAAGAATTTCAACTTGTTCGTTAGATAAATTTTGTTGTAAAGGTTGATTTTTTACATCATTTTCAGAGTATAAAAATCCGCCAATAGACCATTTTTTCGCTTGATGCGTTGCGCCACCATAAGATACAAATCGGGTGAAATTTCTATCAGAATATTGGTATTCAATAACAATTCGCATTTCAGAAGTGATAGGAAATAAAGAAGTAAAGATGATTTCTCCAGCATTATAATCGATTATATAATCGTTGCTTTCACCTCTTTTTAATAGAATTCCGTTTACAAAAACGCGTTCAGAGCCCGAAATTACGAGTACAAATAATTCTCCATTGGCACCGCGCAATTTGTATGGACCTTGATTTCCTTCTTGTCCAGTAAAATTGCTTTTGGCATATTGACCACGAACAATTGCACCTGAAGCAAAAACTTCCGTTTTGTTTTGAGGTGTTCCAAAAGTGAATTTTGAAGATAATCCTTGTACTTTTTTATTGAAATTTAAAAACTTAGATTGTCTGTTTTCAAGAAATAAATCGCCAGCACGAATGTTCCATTTGTCTGAAAATAATTCGATAAAAATTTGGTCAAATTCGTCTAAGGTTTGCGAATAGCCACCATCTTGCAAAGGAATGTTACTATCTTGAATAGAAGCACGAAGCGAAACTTTATTAGAAATTTTACCTGTAATTTGCAAATCAAGATTAGAATTTACAGTCGAGTTTTGATTGTTTCCCACGGTAATTCCACGAGTGATACTTCCTGAGGTGTTCAATCCGTCAAAGGGTTTGAAGGTTTTTAAAGGGTCTCGTTTTATGGTGTATAAATTTCCGGCTTCGTTAGAAACGACTCGTTTATTGTCATAAATAGAGTAGGTTTTAGTAAGAAATTCTGGGAATTTTAAATAGCGAATGGTTAGTGAATCTTGAGAAACGTAATTGTTTTTGAAAATCAATTTTGATGTTTGAAAATCAATTTTATAATTGGAGGAATCAATTTCGTTTCCTTGTTTGTCAAGAATTTTAAAGAAGGATTTATTGATACTAACGTTATCAATAGCAATGGTATCTTTAGAAAACGCTATTTTTTTGTTTTTATAGGGCGTTTCTATTTCTTGAGCAAACATGCCCGCAAAACAGCATAATAACATCCATAAAAAACTATTTTTCAACATAAATAAGATAACTCATAAATGTCAAAAGTAGTATTTATTATTGGAAAAAGTTGACTGATAAACAGATTAAGATGCCAATTTCTTTGAGACAAAATGTTTTTCTATTTGAAAAAAAGCAATTACAAAAAGACTTGTTGCAATTATATGATAAGAAAAATCAAAAAATGGGTTTGACGGAATGAAAACAGCAAGAAAATAACTAATTATACCAGAAAATATTCCAATAATAAATCCAATTACTAAGTTGAAAATTCTATTTTTTCTTGTAATAAAAAAGAAAAATAAAGCACTTGAAATTACAATTAGTTCAAATCTTGCAAAAACACCATTGTCTTTTCCATTATAAAATCTCATATCAAATGCATTAATTCTATTGTTTAAATAGAAAATTGCAAATAAAAGTAGAACGAGAAAAACTATTATTATTATTTTTCTTGACATTTAAAGTTTTATTTTCTAATTTCTTTCAAATGATTTTTCACTTTATCCCATGAATATAACTTAGAGTCATTTTTCTTTAGGTTTTTAAGTCTTATATCTAGCTCTTTCTGAATTTCAATTGAGATTTTTGATTTTTCTTTCATACTTACTCCTTAGTAACAATCTGCATCGTTTCTCTAGAAATTTGTTTTACCAAAACGGTTTTGTCTTTTTCTACCATTTCGGCGGCTTCTTTAGAGAAGTGACGAATGGTGTAAAGCGAAACATTTTCGTTGTAAGAAACTTTAAATTTCTTTGAAAGAATGGTTTTTAGCTCGTTGAAATTTCCAAATTTATCTTCAATACAAATAGAAAAACTGATGGCTGTGTTTTGAATTAAGCTTACTTTGATTTTGAACTTATGCAAAAGTGCAAAAATTTCACTGATGTTTTCTTCCATAATAAAAGAGAAATCTATAGACGAAAGCGAAATTAATAATTGATTTTTCTTTACAATGAAACACGAAGTTTTTGGTTCTAAATCGGCACCTTTAGAGACTGAAGTTCCAGGAAGTAATGGATTTATAAACGATTTTACAAAAAGTGGAATTTCTTTTTTCTGTAACGGTTGCAACGTTTTTGGGTGAATTACAGAAGCCCCATAAAAGGCTAATTCTATAGCTTCACGATAAGAAATTTGATTTAACAAAATTGCATTTTCAAAATATCTTGGGTCGGCATTCATCACACCAGGAACATCTTTCCAGATGGTTACACTGTCAGCATTCAAACAATAAGCAAAAATGGCAGCGGTATAATCGGAACCTTCACGACCTAAAGTTGTGGTAAAATTATTGTCGTCTGATCCTAAAAAACCTTGTGTGATATTTAATGCTTTCTTTTTTACTTCTTTTGAAATTAATTTTTGAGTTTGTTCCCAATCTACATTGGCGTCACGGTATGCGGCATCGGTTTTAATGAGATTTCTAACGTCAATCCAATTGTTTTTTAATCCTTTATGATTGAAATAGTAGCTTACAATTGTGGTTGAAACAAGTTCTCCATAACTAATTACTTGATCATATACAAAGTTGTAATTTGGCGATTTGTTGCTTCTTAAAAAATATTCTAAATCGGCAAAATGACTGTTCACAGCAAAGAAAACATCGTGCTCTTCATCATCGAATAAATCTAACAAAATTTGGTTATGGTATTTTCTAACCTCTTGTAAGGAAGCATGAAATTCGTTAGATTTTTCAAAATAATTTTTGATTACAATCTCTAGCGCATTGGTTGTTTTTCCCATAGCAGAAATTACAATCAGCACCTCTTCATGACCTACTTTTTGCAACACATCAAAAACATTTTTTACACCATCGGCATCTTTCACTGAGGCGCCACCAAATTTGAATATTCTCATAATTAATTAAATTCCAAAGTTAATCAAATTCCAAATTCCAATTTTGATGCAAAACCGTCTGAGATTTGGGATTTGGAATTTGATTTTTATTTTATTTTTTGCTTTTCAAATTCATTAAAAAATTTGAAATAGCTATTTCATCCATTTGAACCACGCGCCAATCGTCAAGAATTTTTGCGCCACTTTTTTTGTAAAATTCAATGGCAGGTGTATTCCAATCGAGAACATTCCATTCTATTCTTCTCACATTGTCGCGTTTTGCTTGGGCAATGATTTCGCTATAAAGTGCAAATCCTGCTCCGGTTCCTCGTTTTTCTTCTTTTACTATTAAATCTTCTAAATGAATTGTTTTGCCTTTCCAAGTAGAATATCGGTAATAATAAAGTGCAATTCCAATAATTTGCTTGGCTTGTTGGCTATCGCTCGGGTCTTGATCAACTTCTGCTACAAATGTATGAAACAAAGGGTTTTCTGCAAAACCATCGCGAATTAAATCGTCAACAGCAATTACAACGGCATCGGGTTCTTTTTCAAAAATTGCCAGCTCTTTTATCAATTCTAAAACCGATGGCATATCGGCAGGAACTCCTTTTCTTATAATCATGGTAAAAATTGTATTGCCCAAAAATACAAATTCCAAATTCTAACTGCAATAGTAGAATTTGGAATTTGAAATGTATCTAAAAATGCTATTTTTTCTTTTTTACTACTTTTTTCTTCGTGGTTGTTTTTGCTGTAACTACTTTATTGCTAATAGGTTTTTGAACATAAGCTTTATACAAACCCTCTTTTTGAGCTCTCGCCTTAGCTGTTTCTGCTCTGTCTTTTGGGTCTGGATGAGAACTCATCATTCTCGATATAAAATCGGCAGATGCACCACCATTTTGAGCAGCTAATAAACTAAATGCAGATTCCACAGCGTTTACATCATACCCATGTTTTTTCATAAAATCATAAGAAAATGTATCTGCTTCCGATTCTTGCTTTCTACTATGCTTACTGTCTATCATTGCATTTCCAATTTGACCTAATTGACTGTCTGTTAGTTTGGCAACTTTATCAGATTGAGATGAAACAGCATCAATTAAAGCAGCTTTTCGTAACGCAGCTTTCATGGCGTCTTTAGTGTCTTCATTGGCAACGTGACCAATTTCGTGACCAATAACGGCAAGCAATTGGTTGTCGTCCATAATATCCATCAAACCTGAATAAACACGAACACTTCCATCGGCAGTTGCAAAGGCGTTTACATCTTTTGCTAAATATACTTTGTAGTTTAATACCAATCCGTTTTCGTTGGCATGTTTTCCAAAAACTCTTTTTAATCTCAAAGTATAGCCATCTTTTGGTCCGGCAACAACATTAGTTGAATCCATTTTTCTAACGGCTTCTTTAGATAGTTTTGCAGCATCTTCATTAGAAAATGTAAAACTTGCAACACCATTTTGTAAGGCACCAAGCGCTTTATCTCCCAAGTTAATTTGAGCATTTGCCTCAGCAATAGTTAAAATAACTACTAAAGCAATTGCTAAAAATGATTTGATTTTCATTATATTATGATTTAAAAAAATTAAAGAGCAAAGATAAAAAAAGTTTGCTAATAAATTAGTAGTATTAATTTGTTTAAATGATTTGAAATTTAATAAAAAAAACGATATTTGCACAATTAACTACAACGATTTCGTAATGGAAGAACGCAACAAAACTTTAGGAGAATTTATCATTGAAAATCAGAATGCATTTCAATATTCATCAGGTGAATTATCAAGAATTATAAACTCCATTCGACTGGCAGCTAAAGTGGTTAACTACAAAGTAAATAAAGCTGGATTGGTTGATATTGTTGGAGCAGCAGGCGAACAAAACGTTCAAGGTGAAGACCAACAAAAATTAGATGTGTATGCCAATGAAGTTTTTATTCAAACCTTAATCAATCGAGAAATTGTGTGCGGAATTGCCTCTGAAGAAAATGATGATTATATTACTGTTGCAGGTTCAGATAATTCTCATAGCAATAAATATGTTGTTTTAATGGATCCTTTAGATGGTTCTTCTAATATTGATGTTAATGTTTCTGTAGGAACAATTTTTTCTGTTTTTAGAAGAAAAACACCTGTGGGAACTCCAGTAACTAGCGAAGATTTTCTGCAACCAGGAACGCAACAAGTAGCTGCTGGATACGTAATTTATGGAACTTCAACCATGTTGGTTTATACCACTGGGCACGGCGTAAATGGCTTTACTTTAAATCCTGCCATCGGAACTTTTTACCTATCACATCCAAACATGCAATATGCAAAAGACGGAACCATTTATTCTATCAACGAAGGTAATTATGTTCATTTTCCGCAAGGAGTAAAAGATTATATCAAATATTGTCAGCTAGAAGAAGGCGACAGACCTTATACTTCAAGGTATATTGGGAGTCTAGTTTCAGACATGCACCGAAATATGATAAAAGGTGGCATCTATATTTATCCAACTAGCTCTAAAGCGCCTAATGGAAAACTTAGATTATTGTATGAGTGTAATCCAATGGCATTTATTACAGAGCAAGCTGGCGGAAAAGCAATTGATGGTTACAGAAGAATTATGGAAATTCAACCTACAGAATTGCACCAGCGCGTTCCTTTTTTCTGCGGAAGTTATAACATGGTAACCAAAGCCGAAGAGTTTATGAAAGCGTCTACAATTTAAAAAAACTGCGTTAGAATAAGTAACTAAAATCTAAATTAAAAGAGGCTGCCTAAAAAGTTTTATACAGCCTCTTTTTTTTTTTGAAAAACATCATCGGTATTATACCAATAATATTTATAAAATAGTCCAAAAGTTTATGGTATAATGCCGATATAGTATGAAAATAGTCCTCCCGAAGCTTCGGGATTATTGGACTATATTGAATACATAATCGGTATTACTTATTCATGTGCGTCATTTCAAAAGTGAACGTGTCTAAATCAACACCCATCACTAATAAAGACAGAGCCTTGTCAACTATGTAATTTACATTTCCTGGAGTAAACCCTAATGCCAAAGCAAAACGAGTTAAAATTTCTTTTTGTTTAGGTCCAAGAATGTGGTCGGCATAAACCATTCTTGATAAATCATACAAACGCTCCAATCGGTGCGCATAAGAATAAGGCGGATTGATTGGATATTTCAATGGATTTTCAAGAATTTCTTCATATTCTGCTGCCGAAATTTCTAATCTTACAGCAAGTTTATCTAAAAATTCTTTTTCTTCTTTGCTCAAATCTCCGTCAGAAGTGGCAACACGAACTATAGCCGAAAAATGACCTTTATTTCTCGTTTTAAATTCGCTATCAAATAAATCTGAAAATGACATAATTATAGTAGTTTTTGTGATGCAAATATAATTCAATTTCCTCAAAATCCGAAAATGTTTTTCATCGAATTTAAGATTATCTTTTCTGTCAAATTAAAAATAAATTGTAAGTTTACATTTCTAAAAATTGCAAAAAACACCAACTATGTCAGATTTTTGGATTTATTTCAAAATTGGTCTCAACCATGTTTTAGACCTCAACGGCTACGATCATGTTTTATTTCTAATCGCGCTAACCGTTCCTTATGCTTTCAAGGATTGGAAAAGAATACTATTGTTGGTTACCATTTTTACCATCGGACACACGCTAGCCTTGCTACTTTCCGTTTTTAATATGATCACCGTTCAAGCCAATATTGTTGAATTTCTTATTCCAATAACCATTCTCACAACGGCATTTTTCAACCTTTTTACCGCCAGTAAATCCTCAAAAAAAGAAAGTATAACCTTTGTAGGAGCCGTAACCCTATTTTTTGGAGTCATTCACGGATTAGGATTTTCAAACTATTTTAAAGCAATTCTTCCCGGAAAACCAACCGACAAACTAGCACCCTTGCTAGAATTCGCATTCGGAATCGAAGCTGCACAAATTATAGTGGTTTTAGTAGTTTTAATTTTCTCATTCATCGTTCAAACCCTATTCCATTTCAGCAAACGCGATTTTACCTTAACCCTGTCAGCATTCGTTATTGGCGTAGTCATTCCGTTAATCATCGAAAGCCCAATTTGGAAACGATAAAAAAATCTATTGCTTGACGATGGAAGGAGCGAATCAGTAGTTATATTTGTAAACCATTTTCCTGCTTTTCGTTGCAATCTTTTCTTAAAAAAAGAAAAGGATTTCCACTTCAATCAGGGCTAAATGATAAACCATTTGAAGAGAGTTCAGAAATAAATAAAAAAAAACTTTGTGCCTTCGAGCCTTAAATAAATAATGAAGCGATACTGAAACAAGTTCAGCATGAATATGAAATCGCCATAAACACCAGTTTGCGAATGCAATTGAAAATCATCGAACTCCGATGAAAAACAAAAACAATTGTGAGATAAACTCCTATGATTAAAAAGGCGATACCATATGTTACCGCTGAAAAATAAAATTTAAACATATGAAATCGCCATAAACACCAGTTTGCGCATGCAAACACCAATGAAAATAGCGATACATATGCACCAAAAAACAAATAATATTTACATATGAAAGACAAAAAACAAAACAAATACGATAAAGCTTACCTAAGAATTGCTGCCGAATGGAGCAAACTTTCTTATTGCAAACGCAAGCAAGTAGGCGCCATAATTGTTCGTGACCGAATGATAATTTCTGATGGCTACAACGGAACACCATCAGGATTTGAAAACTGTTGCGAAGATGACGAAGGACTAACCCAGTGGTATGTACTTCATGCAGAGGCAAATGCTATTTTAAAAGTAGCACGTTCAACACAATCCTGCGATAACGCAACGTTATACACAGAGGCAAATGCTATTTTAAAAGTAGCACGTTCAACACAATCCTGCGATAACGCAACGTTATACATCACACTTTCACCCTGCAAAGAATGCAGCAAATTAATACACCAATCAGGAATAAAACGAGTGGTTTATCAAAATGGTTATCGCGATACCTCAGGAATAGATTTCCTAGTAAAAGCAGGAATTGAAGTTTCTCAAATTGAAGAGTTGGAATAGTCTGTTTTTATGAGTAAAAGCCTTATTATATTTATGTTTATTACTTTATTTTCTTTTTCTCAAGAAAATAAAAGTTCTCTTGATTTTGCATTAATAGATGAAAACTCAAAAAAAATTAAATATAAGAATGACATTACTCAATTAACTTTAGAATTAACAAAAGATTATAATTCTAAAATTGAAAAAACAAGAGCAATTTTTATTTGGATAACTGAAAATATCAAGTATGATTGTCGAAAATACAATAGAATTTTTTTAAAAGGTAAAGTCAAGAAATTCAAATGCAAAACAAAAGAACAATGTGATTTAAAGATAACTAATTACGAACAAAAACAAATAATAAGAACTTTAAAAAAGGAAAAAGGTATTTGTGGAGATTACTCTATGCTGTTTGAAAAAATGTGCAAAATAGCAGGAATTAATTGTTACTACATTAATGGATATACAAAGACAAAAGCATTTCAAATTGGTAAATTGGGTGAACTAAAACACGCATGGAATGTTGTTGATATAGATGGTGTTTATTATTATTTTGATGTAACTTGGGCTTCAGGTGGAGTTTCAGAATATGAGAATGGAAAATTAAAAAAATTCTACAAAAAATTTAACGAATATTATTGGATGACGCCAATAGATAAATTATCAAGAAATCATTATCCAAAAGATACAACTTGGATAAAAAATTCTATTTTCAATAAAACTCTTTATAAAAATAATCCTTATATTGATAACTCACTTATTTCAAGTATCGATGTCTTATCACCCAAAACAGGAGTATTAAATGCAAAAGTCGGAGACACAATAAAATTTATTATTAAGTATAACAATAATGTTGAAAAAATTCAAATAAACTCAAACTCTAAAAGAAATCCTTCCGTTTGGAAAATATTCAAAAAAAAAGAAGTTTTTAACGAAGAAGCGTTAAAAAAACAAAAATATTTTGATTTTACCAAAGATGGAGATGTAATTAGTTTTAACTATGTAATTAACAATAAAACTATTAATTTTGTTTCAATATTATTTGATTATAGATTAGCATTAAAGTATAGAATAAAGATTACTAATTGACGTTATCATAAAATTAATTCATAGTTCTACTCAAACAAAAATCAAGACAAAAATCACAAATGAAAATCAATAAAATCTACCTACCATTACTTTTTTTCTCGTGCGTGGCGCTTGGTATTGTCATTAATGAAAATCAATAAAATCTACCTACCATTACTTTTTTTCTCGTGCGTGGCGCTTGGTATTGTCATTGGTGGTTTGATTAATTATCCTGTGGCAAAACCTTCTTTGTCTAAAAACGATTATAAAACAAAACTCAACAAACTCATCAACTTTATTGATAATGAATATGTTGATGATGTAAAAACCGATTCTATTGTAGATTTAACGGTTAATAACATTCTTGCTAATCTTGATCCACATTCGGTTTATGTTCCTCCAAGTGAGCAAACCGCAGTTGCTGAGAATATGAAAGGCGATTTTGTTGGCATTGGCGTTAATTTCTATAATTATAATGATACTATTGCTGTAATAAAACCAATAGAAAACGGTCCAGCAGAAAAGGCAGGAATCAAATCGGGTGATAGAATTTTGTATGCCAATAATTTCAAACTTTTTGGAAAAAAACTAAAAAATGAAGTGCTTTACAGCAAATTAAAAGGCGAAAAAGAATCGGAAGTTACCTTGACAATTTACAGAAAATCTGAAAATAAAAACCTCAAAATTAAGGTCATACGCGATATCATACCTATAAAAAGTGTTGATATTGCCATCCTATTAAATAAAACTACCGGTTATATAAAAATCAATCGTTTTGCAGAAACTACAGCCGATGAATTTCATACAGCTTTACTAAAATTAAAGAAAAGTGGTATCAATTCACTTGTAATTGATTTGCGTGAAAACGGTGGCGGATTTATGGAAATGGCAGTAGAAATAGCCGACGAATTATTGAAAGACAAAGAATTAATTGTTTTCACTAAAAACAAAAAGGGAAGTATTGATAAAACGTTTGCAACAGAAAAAGGTAATTTTGAAACCGGAAAAGTTGCTGTTTTAATAGATGAAAACTCAGCGTCGGCAAGTGAAATATTGGCAGGAGCAATTCAAGATAACGATAGAGGTTTGGTTTACGGAAGACGTTCGTTTGGAAAAGGATTGGTGCAACGCGAAATGGGTTTTGATGATGGTTCGGCAGTGCGATTGACCATTGCAAGATATTATACTCCAAGTGGCAGAAGCATTCAAAAACCTTATGAAAAAGGACATAGTGAGGAATATTATAAAGAATCGGAAACGCGTTTTGAAAGTGGCGAATTGTATGAAAAAGGCAAAATAAAAATTGCCGATTCCCTAAAATTTAAAACCAAAAAAGGAAGAATTGTTTATGGTGGTGGAGGCATTGTTCCAGATATTTTTGTGCCATTAGAAGTAGAACACGGACAAGAAAGTTTAGAATACATACTTCAAACAGGCATTGTGGGTCATTTTGTTTTTGAACAATTAGATCAAAATAGAACTGCTTTTAAAGGAGATGATTTTAATAAGTTTCAAGCTAAAATGCAAAATAATGAAACCTACATTAATTTGTTTGAAAAATACCTTTCTAAAGCAGGGTTAGATATAAGTTTGAACAAAAGTAGCTCAGTAGTAAATCGTTACATCACTGCAGAATTTGCACGTCAATTGTTTGGAGAAAATCAATATTATCAGATTATTTTGAAAGAAGATAAAATGGTGAAAGCGGTATTGAAAAATTAAACAGATGAAAAAATATTACCTTTTATTTATTTTTATCATTGTAAATTATTCTTTTTCTCAAGAGTACTTTTCCTTCAATGGCACTATATATAATGAAAAGAGTTTTAAAATATTTTTAAAAAATAAGGAGAAAGGGATAAAAAAATTTAAAGCCCATTTTATACCTAATAAAATAGAAAAAGTAAAAGATTCATTAATCAAATATGGTACAATAGCTTTTCTACCAAGAGAATATGAGCTGGACAAAATTTATGATAACTTATTAAAACCGCTTCCTAAATTTGAAATAGAAAAGCAAAAAGGTGGCTATTTTAGTTCTGATAGTTTAGTTGGAAAACCTACAATAATTAATTTATGGTTTACAAATTGTCCACCTTGTATTGAAGAAATTCCCATTTTAAATGATTTAAAGCAAAAATATGGAGATAAGATTAATACAATTGCGATTACTTTTCAAGATAGAAGTAAAGTAATGCTGTTTAATCAATTGCATAAATTTGATTTTGAAATATTAATTAATGCTAAAAAATACATTGATTCTCTTGGTATAAACGGATATCCAAAAATTATTTTATTAGATAAAAACAATATTATAAGACAAATTCCCTTTGGAATTTATGCAAGAGACAAAAATTCGAGTGAGCTTTTATTAAAAGAATTTACTAAACAAATAGAGCTTTTATTAAACGAATAAAACTACTTCCTTATAGAATCGTGCGCTTGACTCGAAATACCATCATTCCACAACGTTAGAATATCGGTTGCTACGGCAGCGCCACTTCCTGCAGCGATTGCTAATTGACTTCTGTGACCGGCAAGAGTTCCGGCTACAAAAATTCCATCAGCAACTTTGTGGTCATCGTTTTTTAATTGGATGCGTTGTTTTTCGGCAATGGCTTTTTTGTGTGGTTCAACGTAGTGCATCAAACCTTCAATCGAAAACGTATTTGCTGAGCCAATTCCAACAACAATATTCTTCGTTTGATACGATTTTTTATTTGTAATCACATTGAAATTTGGATATTCTCCTTCAATTTTTAAAACTTTTTCGCCTTCAATTTGTTCCACCTGAGGATACAAATTGTGAAGTTGAGCTAAACTTTCGGTTAATAGTTCTGAACCTAGTTTCCCGGCAGGAATTCCGTAGGCATTATTGAAAAGGGCTTCTTGTAAAGAAGATGTTTTTTGATGCGCAATAATTCCGATTTTTTTGTTTTGCGCAAAGGCTTTTTTATGAGCAGAACCCAATACTAGCGCACAAGAAACTCCAGAAACGCCACCGCCAATTATTAAAACATCAAACATAATCTTTAAAATTAAAAAAACTTAAATTCCAAATTCCAAACACAACTAAAAAAATTGGAATTTAGAATTTATAAATTGGGATTTATATTAGTTATTGATTTTTTAATTTTTCTTCAATTTTTTTAGACATTTTGAAGATCAGTAAAATTAAAACAGCGCAAAAAGCCGCCACAATTCCAACTAAAGCAATCAAACTATCGCCTTTAAATGGGTTTTGAAAATCAAGCAAAGTAATGTTGAAAGCGATTAAACCTGCTGCAACCAAAATCAATAGAGTAGTAAAAATTTTCATTGATAAATATTTGATACAAAAATAGTAAAAATCAGATTAAATGAATAATCCTTTAACATTAGCTGCAAATAATTTAACAGCAATGGCAAGTAGCACCACGCCAAAGGTTTTTCTAATAACACCAAGACCGTTTTTACCCAATAATTTTTCAATTTTGGCGGAAGATTTTAAAACGGCATAAACCAAAATAATGTTTAAAACTATGGCAATTATGATATTTATCGTTGCAAATTGCGAACGTAAAGAAAGCAATGTTGTCATTGTTCCTGCACCAGCAATTAATGGAAATGCTAAAGGAACAATTGATGCTGAGGAATTAGCTTCTTCTTTATATATTCGAATTCCAAGAATCATTTCTAATGCTAAAAAGAACAATACAAACGAACCAGCAACGGCAAAAGAGTGAACATCAATTCCGATTAATTTTAATAATTCTTCTCCAACAAAAAGGAAAATAATCATAATAACTCCGGCAACAACCGAAGCTTTTTCTGATTCAATGTGACCAAATTTCTGACGTAATTCTACAATAATCGGAATGGTTCCTACAATATCAATTACGGCAAAAAGCACCATTCCAATGGTAATAATTTCTTTAAAATCTAATCCAAACATAATTCCTCATTTTTTTCAAAGTGCAAAATTACTGCTTTCTTAAGGGTTACAATCAAAACGATACGTTAATTTTAGGATATTTATTATATGCATAAAATCATTTGTACCTTTGACAAAATTTTAGATAAAAAAACATCTAATATCTAATACTTAAAATTAAAAAATGTTTCAGTTAGGAAAAACAATAGTTTCAGAAGATATTTTAGAAAAAGATTTTGTTTGCAATCTTTCTGCTTGTCATGGTGCTTGTTGTGTAGATGGCGATGCTGGTGCGCCTTTGAGCGAAGAAGAAACCAAAATTATGGAAGAAATTTATCCTAAAGTTAAACCTTTTTTACGCAAAGAAGGAATTGAAGCTATTGAAAAACTAGGAACTTGGGTAAAAGGAACCGAGCAAGATTTAGAAACACCTTTAATAGATAATAAAGATTGTGCCTATGTAATTTTTGATGGAAAAACTGCCTTGTGCGGCATAGAACAAGCCTATAATCAAGGAGTTATTTCTTGGAAAAAACCAGTTTCTTGTCATTTATATCCAATTCGTGTAAAGGATTTCACTGAGTTTGCAGCAGTAAACTATGATCGATGGGATATTTGTGATGATGCCTGCTCACTTGGCAAAGAACTTCAAGTGCCTATATATAAATTTGTAAAAGAAGCTTTGATTAGAAAATTTGGAGAAGATTGGTATCAAGAACTTGAAAAAGTAGCCGATGATTTAAAAAACGGAAAATAAAAAAAAGCAAGTGATAGCGCAGGTGGACAAACCGGAAACACTCCGCCTCCTGTAACACCATAATTAAATAGAAATATTTTTCTATTCTAATTAAAATCAATAATTTCGGGGAATGATACTTAAAAAGTTTTATTTCCCGATTTTTATTTTTATTCTATTTCTTCAATCTTGTAAAAAGAACGTACAAGAAAAAAATGTAACGTATTTATTATACAGAGACAAAGGTGATTCGCTTAGTGAAAATAAAGAGTTTGATAAAGCCTTTTACTATTACAATCAAGCTAATTTATCATGCAATGAAAATGAAAAAGATAAAAAGGTCTATGTTTTATTTCTGATGGCGCAAATTCAACAAATCAGATGTGATTTTTCTGGTAGTGAAACAACAGCAACTGCAGCTTTAAGCATTCATCCAGATTACAAAAATAACAATAGTATTTATAATTTGCTTGGGCTTGCTTATCATGAACAATTTGACTTTGAAAGTGCTTATAAATATTATAATTTAAGTTTAAAGAAAACAGAAAAAGAGATAGAGAAATGTGTCATCAAAAACAATATTGGATATATGTTTTTAGATTCCAAAAGATATAAAGAAGCTGAAAAAGTATTTAACCAAATAATAAATAACGAATCTCTCATTCAAGACCAACCCAATTATGCCAAAGTGCTCGATAATCTTGGATATGCTTATTTTAAATTGAACAATCCTAAAGCAATTGATTATTTAAATCAATCTTTAAATATCCGTGATAGCATTAATGATAATTCTGAGCTTATTGCCTCTTACATGCATATGGCGGAATATTATCTAAAATCGAATTTGAAATTATCTAATGATTTTGCTAAAAAAGCCTACAATGCTGCTACAGCAATTAACAGTCCAGATGACAGAATTGAAGCCATAAAGTTTCTTATTGCCTCATCAAATACTAATAAGGTAAAGTCTCTTGCCTTGAAACAAATGAATATTTCTGATAGCATCAATAAAATAAGACAAAACTCAAAAACGCAGTTTGCTAAAATAAAGTACGATGCAACCATTGCTTTAAAAGAAAGTGAAAAGCAAAAAAGTCAAAAACAACTCTACTTTTCATTATTTGTTTTTGTATCTACCTTGTCATTATTAATGTTTTTTGCAATTCGAACCAATAACAAAAGAAAGCTTCAAAAAGCAACTTACGATACCGAAACCAGAATTTCTAAAAAACTTCATGATGAATTGGCAAACGATGTTTTTAACGCCATGACTTATGCCGATACCCAAGATTTGAACAATGCCTCCAATAAAGAATTTCTTCTTGAAAACTTAGATAAAATTTATACGCAATCAAGAAACATTTCTAAAGAAAACAGCCCAATTGATACTAGCGATAATTTTGAAGCGGTTCTTAAAGCGATGCTTTCAAGTTATAACAGCAACAATATTAATGTTATTATAAAAAATAATGCATCTTCAACAGATTGGCAAAAACTTCAAAAAGAATCCAAGATTGTTATCTACAGAACTTTGCAAGAATTGATGGTGAATATGAGAAAACACAGTAGCTGTAGCTTGGTAGTGATTGGATTTGAAACCTATCAAAAAGGTATCGAAATCAACTATTCTGACAACGGAATTGGATGTTCAGAATTGTTAAAATTAAAAAAAGGTTTGCAAAATGCGGAAAACCGTATTTTATCTATAAACGGAACTATTACTTTTGAAACAGAAAAAAATAAAGGATTCAAAGCCAAAGTTAGAATACCTAAATAATTACAAAGTCATGTTTAAGAAAGTAATAATAGCCGAAGATTTTGATAGCATTAATTTAGCGGTAATGCAAGTACTCAGTGAGCTTGGTGTTACCGAAATTCACCATGCCAAATATTGTGATGATGCACAAATAAAAATTAAAAAAGCAATTCTTGATCACGAACCATTTGATTTATTGATAAGCGATTTGTCTTTTAGAGCCGATTATAGAGAAGTACAATTAGTGGGGGGTGATGATTTAATTAAATGGGTAAGAGAGGCGCAACCCGATTTAAAAATAATAGTGCACTCGGTAGAAGATAAAACCTTTCATATAAAATCGCTTTTTGAAAATCAAAATATTGATGGATTTGTAACTAAAGGACGCAGAAGTATTCATGAATTAAAAACAGCAATCCATACTGTTTTTCAAACCAATGAAAAGTATATTTCTCCCGAGATGGAGCATTTACTTCAGGATAAAACCATCAACGAAATTGATAATTTTGACATTGAACTTATAAAACAATTGTCATTAGGTGTTCCGCAAGAAAAAATGGACATCAAGTTTAAAGAATTAGGCATTACACCCAGCAGCAAAAGTACTATAGAAAAAAGAATTGGCAAACTCAAAGACTACTTCAAAGCCAACAATACAGTGCATTTAATTGCTATTGCCAAAGATTTAGGGATAGCTTAAAAAACTTTTTTTACTTTTTTTATCACTTTACGGTTTCCCGTAAGGAATACTCTTTTATTGGTTTTAAGTTTGGAAAATTATTTAAAAAATTATTTCAAACATGAGAAAAATATGCATGTTTTGTGCAGCTATCGCATTAATTGCCTGTTTCGATTTACCTATCGGATACTACACCTTTTTGAGAATTTCAATAACCATTGGAGCCATAGTAATTCTTATAAAAGAAGTGCAAAGAGACGTTAACCTACTAGGAATTGCATTTATAGCAATATCGGTTCTTTACAACCCAATTGTTCCAATTTACCTTTTCAAAAAATCACTTTGGATGCCAATCGATATTTTAACAGGGATGTTATTCTTAGTATATGGTTTTAAAGAAAGAAAAAACTAAACCTATCAGCATGGTCAAATACCCAATAAACGTCAACAATATTCTTAAAGTAGGATATGATGAAGAAAAACAAATTTTAGAAATTGAGTTCAAACTCAAAGTAGTTCACCACTATTTTGAAGTGCCACTAGACGAGTTTGTTGCCTTCATGAAAGCCGATGATATTGAAGAATTCTATTTCAATTTCATTCAGTGTAACTATCATTTTGATGTTTTTTAGAAATATTTTATTGTTTTACGGTTTCCCGTAAAGAACAGAATTTTAAGCGTTGTAGGTTTGGGGATTATAAACACTAAAACTATAAAATCATGAAATCGCCATTAGCAACAAGTTTGCGCAAGCAAACACCTATAAATAAAAAGGCGATACCATATATGACCGCTAACAAATCAAATTTTACATATATGAAAAAATTACTTTTTGTCATTGTTGCTTTAACATTATTGTTACCCGAGGAAGCCAAATCTCAAAACAATAATGCTGGTGTTGTTTCAGCAGTTGCAGCGGCTGGAATTATTGCAGGAGCAATATTGTCCTCAGAGGATATGAAAGAGAGAGCAGAATTAAGAGCTACACAATGGATTTTAGCAAATCATCCAGAAATAACAACCTTTAATTTAGAGACACTTGATTTTGTAGGCAAAAAAGCCAAAGACATGTCATCAACTTCGGTTATTTCTTTTAAACTTCAGGAGTTTACACCAAAAGCAAACCCCGTTCTTGACGGGAAAAAATACATCCTTTTTTGCTTTACCAGCTATGGCTGGATTAATGATCAAGGTATTGATTTTAGTAAAGTCGATTGGCATTTAATTGATAGTACAGAATGGATGAATATGATGGTAGCTTACACTAAAGTAGCTTCAGAACAAAAAGATGAAAAAATACTAAGAGAAAAATTAACCGCTGGAACAATTGACAATAAAGGAATAAAAGTAAAAGGCAAAATAGAAATTCCTTTTTACAGGTTAAATGGAGATAGTTATTTAGTTACGGAATATTCTAATGATATGAAGTTTATCTATAACGAAAAATCCCTTTGCATTTTTTTAAAAAAGACAGGCGATTTAGTACAAATGAGAAGGCAAACCATTATTGACACGCACTTATTTTTATTTCCTTAAAAAAGAATTTAATAAATAATTCTCCACTTTACGGTTTCCCGTAAAATACTGAATTTTAATGTGTATAAGTTTGAACTCTA
>JAIFLT010000150.1 GCA_020048955.1 Flavobacterium sp. | reverse complement strand
GGGTGTAGCCTTCGTTTTCGTATTTGTTATTTAATCTGTTGGCATAACCTTCTGCTGTTGGAAAAAACTGTATGATTCCGTTTTTGTATTGGAATCCGTCTAGGTAGGTAGTTTCTACATTGGCAGTGTTATTGTTCACTATTTTTCTTAGTTTTTTACCAGTTGCATCGTAAAGGTAATAAATGTTGCCTAAACCTCCAAAATTTATTTGCGTTGGTAAATTTAGATGATTATATAGTATATATTTAATGTTTTTGTTAGTATCGGAAACCATATTGCCATTAGCATCATAGCGATAGTCTGTATTTTGATCAAATGGGTCGGTATCACTATCGTCTTTAAAACCATTTGGATCCAATGAATTATCATCTATCGTCTTTAAAACCATTTGGATCCAATGAATTATCATGCACAATATTTAATCTGTTTGAATTTACCTCGTAATGATAATCTAAATTATCTATTTCTAGGGTTTGTGCATCTTCATCTAATTGTTTTTTGCCACTCTACGCTACCAGTTGCTGTAAGTTTGATAATCCAAAAGTCGTCTTGACCTTTAGAATCGGCTTCTTTGTTAAATCCTTTGTTAGAATTTGAGATTCCTGCAAGGATGTAACCAGCATCATTTGTAAGTGCAATGCTTTGTAGAAAATCACTTCCTGTTCCACCAAAATTCTTTTGCCAATCTAATTCACCTTCTTCATTCATTTTCCAAATCCAATAATCCAGGTCGCCATTATTATCTTCGGTTTTGTTTCCTGATTTTTTAGAGAGTGAACTTCCTGCTAGGATAAATCCATAGTCAGGAGTTGGTTTTGCATCCATTAAATAATCGGCATGTTTGCCACCATAACTTTTTTCCCAGAGAATTTTTTGGGAATAGGAGAAGGTACTGAGCATACTAAAGACAAAAAGCAGTAGTATTTTTAATTGGCTTTTTTTCATTGGAAAAGGTTTTTAATTGTGTTGGTATAATTAAAAAATAAAGCGTGAAACTTCGCTTAATGTCATTGAGGTACTGGTAGAACCTTGAGTACAAATAAACAAAGCCCACGCAGTGCATGGGCAAAGTTTATTCCTGTACTCAAATTTGTGAAAATTACCAGTTTTCAATTGACAAGAATAAAGCAATGCTTTATATTTTTTAGTAAAGAAAGAACGTCATAAAATTATGTTAACAAACTTAAATAAAAATATTTTAATCTAAATTCATTTTAATAATTATTTTTTCAATTGAACTATTTGTTTATTAGAAATAGTAAACGAACATTTAAAAACTACTAAGCCGAATTAAAGTTTACTTAAAGCCGACTATAACTTTACCATCACATCATTCGCATTATATAGTAGTTTCAAATTTTTAATATTCAAGCCATGCAAAGAATATGTATTTATACTAAAGACATACCAATAATCACTGGAAAGAGCTATAGATATTGCAGAACCATAATGAAAAACATTAGAAAGATAAATAACAAAGAAAAACACCAGCCTGTGTCTGTTTTTGAATTATCCAATTATTTAGGTATAGATGTTCAAGAAGTTATGAAAATCGTAAAGTAGCTAAAATTGCTAAAATTAACATAAATTTACAATTGTGTTGGCTAATTTTTTAGACGACTTTAAAATACTTTTACCCATCAATTTAACGTTACATAATAGTTTTGCAAAAAATAAAAATACTGTCTCTCTTTTTGTTAATGATGCAATTGTCTAATGGGCAAGTTACTGCTGCGTCTAAAAAAATAAACGGAAAAGTAACGGCAGATTATAATGATTTGGATAGCATTTACATTGAGAACTTAAAGACAAAAAAATCTACCTTAACAGAACGTGGCGGCTATTTTTCTATTAATGCTAGCGTTGGCGATACTTTACTGTTTGCTGCGGTACAGTTTAAGAGTGTGAAAATAGCATTAAAGAAAGAAGATTTTTATAATGATTTGCTATTTGTTAAAATGGAAACTCTTATATTGATTTTAGATGAAGTTAAAATCAATGAATATAAAGATATTAATGCTGTTGCACTTGGAATAATTTCGCCAAAAACAAAGCATTATACACCAGCAGAAAGAAAATTGCATGAAGCCACAACAGGTTCAGGGTTAGTTCCGCTGAATCCAATATTGAATGCGATAACAGGAAGAACCAAACAACTTAAAAAGGAAGTTGAAGTGGAGAAAAAAGAAACAATGTTATCAAAAATCGACTATATGTATGATGAAAAATATTTTATAGAAACACTCCAAATACCCAAAGATTTCGTTAAAGGGTTTGAATATTATTTAGTTGAAGATGCTAAATTTGTAGCAGCAATAAAAGCCAAAAATAAAACAATGGCTACTTTTATTATGAATGAATTAGCAGTAACCTATAAAGATTTAATTGCTACAAAACCATAATTTTTTAGCTTATGAAATCGCCATAAACACGAGTTTGCGCAAGCAAACACCTATGAAAATAGCGATACATATGCACCAAAAAAACAAATAATATTTACATATGAAAAATAAATTACTCATTGTGTTTTTTTTATTTTCTTTAATTTCATTTTAGCAAAATGAAAGAGTTAAAATATTGAGAGCTTTAGTCGTTTCTGATTCAATTCCAGTAGAAAGAGTAACTGTTACCAATATTACTGCTGAGACAGTTGTTATTACAAACGATTTAGGACAGTTTACCATTTTTGCAAAAGAAGACGATGTAATTATGATTACTGGTGTAGCTTTTGAAACCAAACAAATTGTTCTGAAATCTTCCGATTTTGAAGAAATGATATTGAAAATTCATATTACAGAAAAAGTAAATCAATTAGATGAAGTAAAAATTGGTCCATACAAACTTTCAGGTGATTTGGTTTATGATGCCAAAAGAATTAAGGTTAAACCTGCTTTTAAAGTAGAGTTGCCGCCCATTGATTGGGCAAATGTTGAAATTACTGGAGTAAAACCTAGAGTTGACAATATGTTTATGCCAACGTCAAATAAAGCAGCATCCATAGATTTGATTAGGGTTGGTAAAGCTATTGCTGATTTATTTGGAGGAAGTTCTAAAAAGAAATATGTAGTTCACAAAGTTGACAAGGAGGAATTTCAGACAGAAATCATGAAACGATTTTCGGATGATTTTTTTGAAAAAACTTTAAAAATTGCTAAAACAGATAAGCAACTATTTATAGATTTTTGTTTTTCAGAGGAAATTAACGAAAAGCAACTTTTTGAAATTAGCAATTCATTATCATTATTAGACTTTATGATTGCAAAAAGTGAAACATTCAGAAAAATAGAACGATAAAATCACTACTTTTGAATTATGATAAAAGCATTTAGAACTACTTTATTTTTGGTTTTATTGTTTGGTATGTCTTCACTGACAATCCATAAATTTTATGTATCAATATATCAAGTGAATTATGCTCCAAAAAAGAAAATGATTCAAATAACAAGCAGATTATTTATTGATGATGTGAACGAGGCTATGGAGAAAAAATTTAAAAAAAGAACCTATTTTGCTTTAGAAAACGAAACTCCTGAAGATGAGGTTTTCTTAAAAAAATACTTTGCAGAAAAGTTTATAATTAAAGTAAATGGAGTTTCTAAAACTTTAAATTATCTAAGCAAAGACATTGATGGCAATGTTGTAATTTGCTATTTTAGTATAAAAGATTTGCCAAAAATTACTACTGTTGCGATTGAAAACAGTGCCTTAATGGAATTGAATGACGAACAACAAAATATTATTCAAGCCAACATCAACGGAGAAAAACAAAGTTTGCTTCTTACTTCCGAAAACTTTAAAGGAATGTTAAAATAATTCCAATACCTTATACTTACATCAAAAAAAGTTACTTTTATACCTTAAATTATTTTAGGTATGAGATTTAATTATGCTATTTTAAACTTTGGTTTAACGTTGATCACAATAGGCAGCTTTGCGCAAGAAGCACCAAAAGCCACTCCATCTTCAGAGAGAAATCCTGATAAATTCAAACAAATGTATGATTTATTGGCAACTCCCAATATGTACCGCACCGCATCGGGAGCGCCTGGTCCGGAATATTATCAGCAACAAGCCGATTATAAAATCAATGTTGAATTGGATGATAAAAATACCAAATTATATGGCGAAGAAACCATTACCTATACCAATAACGCCAAAGAATCATTAGATTATTTATGGTTGCAGTTGGATCAAAATCAGCAATCTAGAAAATCGCTTTCGCCACTTGTAAATGGTGAAAAAACTGATCCAGCAATAGGCGTTCAGGGTTTTTCAAGAAAATATTTAGAAGAAAAATTTGATGGTGGTTTCAATATCGAATTTGTAAAAGATGCCACAGGAAAACCAATGCAATACACTATCAATCAAACGATGATGCGTATTGAATTGCCAAAGGTTTTAAAACACAAAGAAAAAATTACCTTTTCAATAAAATGGTGGTACAACATCAATAATTATTTATTAGATGGCGGACGTTCTGGATACGAGCATTTTGATAAAGACGGAAATAACTTATATATTTTAGCGCAGTTTTATCCAAGAATGGCGGTATATAATGATGTAGAAGGATGGCAAAATCAGCAGTTTTGGGGTTCGGGCGAATTTACACTTCCTTTTGGAAATTTTGAGGTAAATATTACCGTTCCTGCCGATCATATTATGGAAGCAACAGGAACGTTATTAAACAGACAAGAGGTTTTTACAGCTGCCCAACTTGCCAGATTAGCAACAGCAGAAAAGACTTTTGATAAACCAGTTGTGGTAGTTACTCAAGAAGAAGCTACTGCAGCAGAAAAAGGTTTCTCTGACAAGAAAAAAACATGGAAATTTAAAGCAGAAAACGTTCGAGATTTCGGAATTGCTACATCAAGAAAATTCATTTATGATGCCATGGCTGTCCAATTAAATTCTAAAACAGCGATGGCGGTTTCGGTTTATCCAAAAGAAGGAAATCCGCTTTGGGGTGAATATTCTACAAAAGCAGTGGCGCATACTTTAAAAAGTTATTCTAATCATACGTTTGATTATCCTTATCCAAAAGCAGTTTCTGTGCATGCACAAGATCAAGGAATGGAATACCCAATGATTTGTTGGAACTGGGGAAGACCCGATGCCGATGGAAAATATTCGGATAGAGTAAAAAACGGAATGATAAGTGTAATTGTGCATGAAGTAGGACATAATTTTTTTCCAATGATTGTAAATTCAGATGAGCGTCAATGGACCTGGATGGATGAAGGATTGAATTCTTTTATGGAATATATGGCTTTAATAGAATGGGATCCAAACTTTCCGGCAGATAGAGGTCCGGCAAAAAATATCGTTCCTTATATGAGTGGCGATCAAAAAGGTCTTGAACCCATTATGTCAAATTCTGAAAGTATCCGTCAATTTGGAAATAACGCTTACGGAAAACCTGCTGCAGGGTTGAATATTCTTCGTGAAACAGTAATGGGCAGAGAATTATTTGATTATGCTTTTAAAACCTACGCAAACAGATGGAAATTTAAACATCCAACACCAGAGGATTTCTTTAGAACTATGGAAGATGCTTCGGCATTTGATTTAGACTGGTTTTGGAGAGGATGGTTCTATACAACCGATAATAATGACATTGGAATAAAAGAAGTAAAAAAATTCTTTGTTAGTAATGAACCAACAAAAGAAGTTGAGGAGTTCATGAAGAAAAGACGTCGTAGAAATTCAAATTCGGGACCAATGGTGTATATGGTTGCCGATGGAAGTGAAGATTACAAACCAGAAATGAATAAACCTTTTCAAATTAAAGATTTTCAAGCGCTTGATGAGTATGTAAACAAAACATTTTCTGCCGAAGAGAAAGCAAAATTAAAAGATCCGAAATATTTCTATCAAGTAACTTTTGATAAACCTGGCGGATTGGTAATGCCAATTATAGTTGAATTAACTTTTGAAGATGGTACCACCGAAATTCAAAAATTCCCAGCTCAGATATGGAGAATGAATGATAAAGAAGTAAGCAGAACTTTTGCAACACAAAAAGCAATTACTAAAATTGTACTCGATCCAAAACTTGAAACTGCTGATGTAGAAATAGCAAATAATACTTGGCCCAAAGTTGAAGTAAAATCTAAATTTGACTAAGAACTTTGTAATTTTGCAAATCAATAATAAGAAAAGAATATGTTTGGAATAGGTGGAGGCGAATTAATTTTTATCATTTTTATAGCGCTGATGCTTTTTGGAACCGACAAAATTCCAGAAGCAGCAAGAACCTTTGGAAAAGTTATGGCCAATTTAAAGCACGCTACCAATGAAATTAAAACTGAAATTCAAAAGAGTGCCGACGTTGAAGAGGTAAATTCCTCTTTTAAGCAAGTAACCTCCTCTTTTACAGAAGAAGTAGATAAAGTAAAAGAAAGCGTTTCGGTTACTTCACCAGACTTTTCGTCTAATGCTCTAACAGATGCTACTTCGGGTATCAATGAAATTAAAGACGATTTAGAAAGTCTAACAGGACCAATAAAAAGACAAAGGTAATGCTCGAAAAAATCATTGCGATAGACAAAGATGTATTGGTTTTCTTAAACGGATTAGGTTCCGAAGCGTTTGATGGATTTTGGTTAATAATCACTAAACAAGTCTATTGGACGCCTTATTTTCTTCTGGTTTTTTATTTTTTGGCAAAGAAAATTGGCTGGAAAAACTTTCTAATCGCATTGGTATTCATTGCATTATTAATTGTAGTAAGCGATCAAACCTCCAATTTTTTTAAAAATCACTTTCAACGATTGCGTCCTTGTAATGACTTAGATTTGAAAAATATCATTAGAATTGTTAAACCAAGTGATTCCTATAGTTTCTTTTCAGGTCATGCAACCAATTCAATGGCTACAACTGTTTTCGTATTTTTAATAATCAGAAGATATTACAAGTATGCCTTGTTATTATTCTTTTTTCCACTACTATTTGCTTTCAGTAGAATTTATCTCGGACTACATTTTCCAACAGATATTTTAACAGGATATGCCTTTGGAGCTACTTTCGGATTTGTTTTTTATAAAATATATCAGAAGTATATTCTTAAAGATTAAAACACTCTCGAAACCGTCAAGCCATCACGTATAGGCAGTAAAACGGTTTCAACTCGTGCATCATTATTTACTATTTTATTGTATTCTAAAAGTATTTTCGTACTCATATCTTTCGGATTCAGTTCTTCCAAAACTTTACCACTCCACAACACATTGTCCGATAGAATGATGCCGCCTTTATTCATTATTGGAACAATTAGGTTGAAATAATTGATGTAGTTTTCTTTATCGGCATCAATAAAAACCAAATCATACTTTTTATTCAAAGTTGGAATAATTTCTAAAGCATCACCTAGATGTGCTTTGATTTGTCCTTTCCATGGCGATAAATCAAAGTATTTTTGTTGAATTGAAACCAATTCTTCTTTAATGTCAATAGTATCTAATGTGCCTTCTTTTTGCATTCCTTCAGCTAAACACAAGGCGGAATAACCAGTGTACGTTCCAATTTCAAGAATGTTTTTTGGATTAATAATTTTTGACAACATACTCAAAACCCTACCTTGAAAATGGCCACTCAACATTCTAGGTTGTACTATTTTTTGATGGGTTTCTTTAAAGAGTTTTACCAACAATTCAGGTTCGTTTTGTGAATGTTGCTCAACGTAGTTTTCTAATTCTTCGGATAGGAAATGCATAAAAATAAATTTAAAGAGCAAAAATACAAAGAACAAATAACAATAAAACTAATCTTAAAACTAGTTTTCTTGAATATTTTTGAAATTTATGAGAAGTTTTACATCTTCCATCTTCCATCTTCCATCATCCATCTTCCATCTTCCAAAAAATAACTACCTTTGCACCATGATGGAGAAAAAAGACATTCGAGCGATAACTAAAGAACAACTGCGAGATTTTTTTGTTGCCAATGGAGATAAAGCGTTTCGAGGCAATCAAGTTTATGAATGGCTTTGGAGCAAAGGAGCACATTCCTTTGAAGATATGACTAATGTATCCAAAGAAACGCGTGCTATGCTGGAAGCCAGTTTTGTAATCAATCATATCAAAGTGGATACGATGCAGCGCAGTGAAGACGGCACAATAAAAAATGCCGTTCGACTTCACGATGGTTTAATTGTAGAATCGGTTTTGATTCCAACAAATACGAGAACTACAGCTTGTGTTTCATCACAAGTGGGTTGTAGTTTAGATTGCAATTTTTGTGCTACGGCTCGACTAAAAAGAATGCGAAATCTAGAACCAGGCGAAATTTACGACCAAGTGCTTGCCATTGATAATGAAAGTAAAATGTATCATAACCGTCCTCTTTCCAATATAGTTTTTATGGGAATGGGAGAGCCTTTGATGAATTATAACAACGTTATTAAAGCCATAGACAGGATTACTTCTGATGAAGGTTTAGGAATGTCACCAAAAAGAATCACGGTTTCCACTTCTGGAATTCCTAAAATGATTAAGAAAATGGCTGATGACGAAGTGAAATTCAAATTGGCAGTTTCTTTACATTCAGCAATAGATGAGGTTCGCGCTCGAATCATGCCATTTAGTAAAAATTTTCCATTAGCTGACTTACGTGAATCTTTAGAATATTGGTACAGAAAAACAAAAAGCAAAATTACCTACGAATATGTGGTTTGGAAAGGTATAAACGACAACAAAGAAGCAGTTGATGCTTTGGTAAAATTTTGTAAATATGTTCCGTGTAAAGTCAATCTTATTGAATATAATCCAATCGATGATGGTGAATTCCAACAAGCATCAGACGAAGCTAT
Organism: Flavobacterium sp.; assembly: GCA_020048955.1. GTDB lineage: Bacteria > Bacteroidota > Bacteroidia > Flavobacteriales > Flavobacteriaceae > Flavobacterium. Next base: position 1,263 of record JAIFLT010000150.1, on the reverse strand, counting down.
AAATCTTTACATTAAAGAGCTTTCTAAATATGATATCGTAGCCAAAGTAAGAAGAAGTCGCGGCAAAGATATCGATGCGGCTTGCGGTCAATTAGCCAATAAATCATAAAAAAAGCGCCTTAACTAAGACGCTTTTTTGATTAATAAGTTTAGAAATTAATTTCCAATAACAATGTTATAAGAGTTTCCATTGATGGTAAATACGGCAAGATTATCGCAATCGCCATTTCCATAATCCAATGTTGCAGTATTGTTGTTTCTTACAAAAGTGATTACACCGCTTACCAATAAAGGTTTGTTTACACTAATGCAACTCATTTTTACATTCAAAGGTGTTGTTATGGTACTCGTTTGAACTGTCGTATTCGGAAAAGTGGTAGTCCAGTTTCCAGTTATTTGATAAACATTGTCTATAAATACGTTTGGAGTATTAAAACCAGCAATTATTTCTCTTGTTCTTGTTCCAACTCTTTCTAAAACAGCTCCATTAGGAAAGGTAACGTCCATATCCATGTTCATAACCACAATTGGATGACTTGGCGAAGTTGCTGTAGCAACGCTCATCGTTCTTGTAAAAGATTTGTTCCCATCAAATTTGATGGCATTGTGGTAGAAGTTTAAAAATTGATAGTTAATAGTGTGTGATGCTGCACCTGGGCTAAAGGTAAAACTCATAATGATTTGACCTTTTAAAATATTTCCGTTTGGCATTGGGCAACCTGTAGTACCAAAATTTATAGTTTTTGTTACCAATGTACCGGGTGTTATTGCTGTTCCAATAGCTGGGACTCTTATTACTGAAACACAGGGAGGCAAATTGGTTGCAGAAACTTCAGTTGATTTTCCAGAAACATTATTATCCATTGTTGCTACAAATTCTCCTTCAACAACATCAGACACGTCGTCATTGGCAATATCAATTTTAGCATTCATACTAGCTTCATCAGCTGTTATAGTTGAGCTTTCTTCGTTATCTTTATTACAGCTTATTGTAAATAAAGACAATACTAATCCTAAAAATAAAATCTTTTTTTTCATATTCTTATTAATTTTTGGTTTAATGTTAAGACTATCATAAATTAAAAAGGTTTAATCAAAATTCTTTTTTTTCAAAAAAATCATTATTGTATCTTTGAAACCAATGAACATCACTTCGCAAATAAAACAACCTATTCTGCAAGAAATGGAACTTTTTGAGAAAAAGTTCTACGAATCGATGTCTTCTAAAGTAGCATTGTTAAACAGAATTACCTATTATATTGT
>JAIFLT010000193.1 GCA_020048955.1 Flavobacterium sp. | reverse complement strand
CAGCAGAAAGCAATGCATTTTTGATTCCTTCTTCTCTTTCGTTAACCGCGTCAAGAATTGGTTTCCAAGCGAACTTTTTTAACAATAGAATTAAACCTACAAACAAAACTGTTTGCATAATAAACAATCCTAAAGAAAATTGACCTAATAATTGTTCCATTATATATCTTCTTAATTTATTAATCTAAATTTTATTAATTAAACAATTGTTGTAACCAACCGTTACAACAATTGTTATTTTAATTATTTTACTGCGAATAAAGCAGCAAAACCAATACCTTCAATAAGCGCTGCTGCAATAAGCATAGCTGTTTGAATTTTTCCAGAAGCTTCTGGTTGACGAGCGATAGCTTCCATAGCTGATCCACCAATTTTACCGATACCTAAACCAGCACCAATAACGATTAAACCTGCTCCTACGATGTTTGGAATTGTCATAATGTATATATATTTAATTAAACATTCAAGTTGTTAATGAGCTTCTTCATGATGATGCTCTTCATTAGCTGCACCAAAATATAATGCAGTTAACATAGTAAATATGTATGCTTGTAATAATGCTACAAGTATTTCTAAAATTGATAAAACAAATCCCAGTAAGAAAGATAATGGACTACCTATAGGACTATTAAATGTATACATTAATGCAATAATACTCATAATTACTACGTGACCTGCTAACATATTAGCATACAAACGAATCATTAAAGAAAATGGCTTAATAAAAGTTCCTAATAATTCAATTGGCGCTAAGACAATTTTCATTAAAGACGGTACACCTGGCATCCAAAAAATATGACCCCAATAATTTTTATTTGCAGAAAAAGTTGTAATCAAATAAGTAATAATAGCTAATGATGCAGTAATTGCAATATTTCCTGTAACATTTACTCCAAGCGGTGTTAAACCAAACATATTTAAAAACCATATAAAGAAAAACACTGTCAATAAATGACTCATATATTTTCTGTAATGTTTTTCACCAATATTTGGGATAGCTATTTCATCTCTGATATAAAGAACTAAAGGCTCAAAAAATCTTCCTACACCAGTAGCAATTCCACCATTTCTACCATAAGATTTACCCAAATTTCTAAACATTACAAACATCAATAAAGCAACGATTAAAATCATTACAATACTTTTAGTAATTGAAAAATCGATAGGTTTTGTATTGGTTGTATGATGTTTTTCATCAACATTAAAAGTTCCTTTTGCATCAGTATTGTAAATCATACCATCATGATGATTTATAGCAAAATATTTTCCATTTGATTCGGCAACTTCTTCACCGTGATGGAACTTAGATGACATAAAGAAATGCAACCCATCTTCCCATAAAATAACTGGCAACGGAAAACCAATATGTTTTTCATGACCTGACCCTTTCCCATAAGAAAATAAGTGAAAATCATGAGAATCTAATAAGTGATGTTGAATGAATTCCGCTCTTTCTTCTTCAGGCGTCTTTGATTCTTCTTCATGAGAAACACCTTCAGCATTTGTAACAGCGTGAGCCTCAACTTTTGTAGAGTCATTCGTTGGGTTTGCAAAAGTAATTAGTGGCATAAAAGCTACTAACAATGCAACTATAAAATACAGCGTGAGCCTCAACTTTTGTAGAGTCATTCGTTGGGTTTGCAAAAGTAATTAGTGGCATAAAAGCTACTAACAATGCAACTATAAAATGGAGTGGTTTTTTTGAAATCACCATAACTTTATTTTTCTTAAATTTTAAGGTTTCTAAAATTTGGTGCAAAAGTACAATTTTTATTAATATTCCAAGTAGATAAGAAAAAAAAATAATCGATTTTACAGATATTTTTCAGTTTTAATGATTTTTATTTAACAATCTTATTGTTATTAACGTCTCTATTGCTAAAAAAAGAATAAATGATGTAAAAAAACTCTTCTTTTCATAAGATAAAAAATCATGAGTATGTTGATTGATTTGATGTAGAAAAAAGTATGCAATTCCCATTTTAACCATGGTTAATATCAAATAAAAATAGCCAACAATATCTAAGTTTTTTTTTCGAACAAAAATTAATGTGGTTATTATTAAAATCGATGAGATGGTAAAGAAAAGATAAATCTGTTCTACAAAAAAATAAAAATCAGAAAGTGCGTCTTGACCTATTAAATAAATAAGAATATAATAATGAGCAAAAAAGCAAAGAGTTGAAAAAACTAAAACAAATAATAATGGTTTGAATATTGAAAGTTTCATTGTGTTATTTATCTTCCGATTCGTTTATTTGTATTAACTGCCTATTCAAATTATAGAATGCTAATACAACACCTATTAAAACAAATATTTTTACATAAATTTCGTTTTTGTTTGGGTATTTTTCATCCAGCCATCTTCCTAAGTAGGCAAATAAAAAAATAACAATCCCCATTTGAATTGGAATATTAATGAGTGCCAACCATTTATTAGGCTGTTTTTTCTTCGACTGGTTGTCCACTTGATAAAAGATTTTTAACATTAGCTTTCATGGTACAAGTTGCTGTAAACTCAGCGCCTGGTTCTACGGCTAGTTTTCCGCAAATAACTTCACCATGAATTACGGCTTTAGATTTCAAATTTAATAGTTCTACAACTTGTATTTTTCCATCAAATTTTCCTTCGATATCACAATTTTTACAGATAATATCTCCGTTTATACTTCCTGCTGGACCAATAACTAATTTTCCTTTGCATTCAAAATTACCTATTAAATGTCCGTCTAATCGAAAATCTGCAGGAGAAGAGATGTCACCTTTGATAGTAGTTCCTTCTACTATTCTGTTAGTTTTCCCTAATAGGTCTGTGTATGACTTTGGTTTTTTATCAAACATATCTTTATGGTTTTTTAGATAATTCGGGTGATGGAGGCATCATTCCATTTGGTGGAGCACCATCAGATTCTATTGAATTAATTCCTTTTGGAGCTTGATTGGATTTTCCTTTTTCTGGAGCTTGTTGATTAAGTTTGTTTAAAACATCTTCTTTTGTAAGCCCCTGTTGCTTTTTAACCTCTTCTTTAGGTTGGTCTAATTCTAGATTTCTTTGAATTGGAACTATATCTTTATTTAACCAATCTCCTGAAAAGTATTCGTCAATATTCTTTTTAACTTGAACCACTTTATAATTCTCGCTCGAAATGACAATAGCTGGTTCTTCAATTTTATAATCTTTATATTCTTTTAAAATCTGAGCAATTCCTTTTGCATTATCTAAAGTTTTAATTCCGTAAATTACTATGAAATTTTTGTCAATAGTATAAATATCTGTAGCTATTGTTAACTTGTCTATGGTTCTTTCTTTAGCAAACTTGTTTAATTTTTCTAACAATACTATAGTATTTTTATCTTCTAAATTATCTGCTTTATACAAGATATTCCATGATAGAGGTAACTCCGAATTAAATGAAAGAGATTCTAAGTAGGGCATTTTTTTGGCAAGAAACAACTCTGTAGATTTTCCTTCTTCGCTATTTGGATAAGTTAATGCTACATAATTAAGTGCTTTTTTAAAATCAGTCAATCCTTTTAGTTTTCCAATAAGATTGGCTTTAAGCAATTCAAATTTTGATACCATTTCTTCGCCTGTAAACTGCTCTACGGCAAGTTCGGTTTTTGGAAGCACTTCTCTATACTTTTCTTTTTCATACTCTTTATAAAGTAAATCATAAGCTGCTTCTGGTGTATAACCTAACTGACTCGAATTAATTACATTATTTATAATTTGAGCATATCGAGAATCTGGATATTGAGCCGTAATTTTAGCTTTCATGGCTTGTGCTTTGCTTACATCTATTATTTCATATATCTTATATAAGTTATACATTGAAGGCAAGACCAATCGCTCTTCAGGATTATTTTCAAGTAATTTTTCAAGTTTTTCAGCGGCTCTTTTATATTCTTTAAATTTCTCTTTGTAGATTACACCCAATTGAAAGTAAGCAAAATTTCTTTCTTTGGCAATACTGTCTAATTCTTTATCAGAGGAAGGAATTTTTTTTATATAAAATTCTGTAGTGTAACGTTCGTCAACTTCTTCTTTTTTATCAACATTGTCGGCAACTGCGTTATTATCATCAGAGTTTTTATCTTCTTTTATTATATCTTTTGCCCATCTCCAATTTTCTTCATGTGGTCTATTGCCCCATTTTTTCTTAAATTCTACTTTACCAAAAGCTACTGTAGATGGGTTGTAAAAATAAAAGGTGCTTGAATTACTTGAAATTGAAGGTGTTGGTGCAATTTCTTTGGGAGCAACTTGCTTAGAAATTATGTTGTCTAGTTGGGCTAATTCTTTAGCTCCAATTTTATCTTGAAAATCACCGCCACCAGAATTTAAAGCAGTCAACTCTTTAATTTTTGCTTCATTTTCTGCCAATTCTTGTTTTCTTTTTTCTTCTTTTTTAAGTTCGTCAATAAACTGTTTGTAATAACTTTCCTTTTCTGAAGAAGACATAGATGCCACTTTCAAAATACTATCGTTGCGTTGTGCAATTCCCTCAAATTTGATTACATCTTCTAGATTCTCTCTCTTTTTTGTAATCAACTTAAATTCACGTGTTCCCGAATTTAATACCGTTAAGGTACTATCAAAATATTTTCCTGCTGTTACATATTTAGCTTTGTCAAAATAAATTTCTGCTAAATTTCTATAATTAGAGGCAATTAGATATTCATCTTGAGAATTTGATTTTAATGATTTATTGTAATATTTTTGAGCTACTTCTGGCTTTTTTAATTTATCATAAAACAAGGCCATTTGATGATTAAGTACATCTAAATGAGGTCGATTCTCTCTGTCTTTCAACAATTTTTTATATTTTTCTATGAAGGCTAAGGTATCTCCTTTTTTAATATCAAATTGTTGCGCTTGACGAGCATGTGCCTGAATCACATACTGTCTTGCTGCCTTTCTTTTCATCTTAATTACGTCTTGATATTTAGCAAATGCACTGTCTTTATGTCCTATTTGTTCATATACTTGACCTAAAATAAACTGATATCTAGCTTTTTCTTCGTTAGATTTTGTAAATTCTGTTGCCAATTTCAATTTTGCAACCGCACTATCTGGTTCTTTTAAATTTAAAAAAGCCTGTGCTAATGTGGCATTTGCATCGGCAAAAATTTGATCTTTAAATTTAATCTCTTTAAGTAGTTTTCTAAGATTGGTAACTGCCAACGCATCGTTTTCCATGCGCATATTTGTTTTTTCTCTCCAAATTTTAACTACATAAATTTTATCACTGTTTGGATATTTATACAAAACATAATTGAAAGCTTCTAAAGCAGGAACAAAACGTTGGTCATAATAACGTGCTTTTCCTAGCATTAAATGTGCTTCATCCATTTGCGGGTTTTTTTCGCCACCTTCAATATTCATTGAATGTTTTTGAATTGCTTTTGTAGCTTTGGTTTCAGCTTTTTCAAAATTAGCATTCTTGGTTTGACCAGAAGCCATTTGGTCTTGAGAAACTTGCATTCGCTCTACAGGAAGCACTTCCCAAAAGTTGTCTTTATACTGAGATTTTAAGTCGGCAATACCTTTATCTAAAGCTACTCCGCCATTATATAGAATATTATATTCTGTAGTTACGGCATGGTAATTTCTTGATAGAAAAGTATTTTTCTTTGTAGAACAAGCTACAAAAATTGCTAATACTCCAACGAGTAAGCTGTATTTAATAGTGTTTGATTTCAATGTAAAACGTTTTTATAAGTAACTCTAAAAGGTTAATTTTAGTATAACTAACTGGTAAAAATACGTTTCTTTTTGATACGTGAAAATAAAATGATAGTTTTTTTATTTCCTAAAGCAAAAAAGGAAGAATTGCTTTGGTTGTTTTTGTATAATTATGATATTTTTCGCCAAAAATTTCTATAAGCCATTTTTCTTCTTTTTTTAGTTTAAACCAAAAAGAAAAAAACACTATTACTACTGCAATAATACCTCTGTAATCGCCTACAATTATAGTGTTTCCAATGAAGATTAAAAGAATCCCTGTATAAATTGGATGGCGTAAAATAGAATATGGTCCCGATTTTATTAACTCATGATTTTCTTTTTTTTGAACCGATAAACTCCAATTTTTTCCTAATAAATATCGAGACCAACACGCAAGTATTAATCCTGCGAAAGCTATTAAAAGTCCAATACTTCCAACAAAATTAGTGTGTTCAACAAAATTTTCTCTAATTAAAGTATGACCAAACCATTGGCCTGGACCAAGAAGTAGCATCGCAATTACTATTGGTAGCCAATAGAGTAGTATGCGAGTTAAAATAGATTCTTTGTGAATTGATGGTTTATTATTTCTAGCAGATAATATCCAAAATAACAATAATGAAATCCAAATTATTCTTAAACCTATTTGAATGTTTTCGCTCATGATTTTTATACTGCAAAAAAGGCTTCTAATTCTTTCAGAGTTTCTGGCGATGTTTCTATATCTTTTACAATTTCGCCTTTGTTTAAAGCTACAATTCTATTGCAAACCTCAACGGTGTGAACTAAATCATGAGAAGAAACCAAAACGGTAACTTCAGGATTATCAGACAATTCTTTGATAATTTTTTTCAATCTGTTTACGGTTGTTGGATCTAAATTGGCAAACGGCTCATCGAGAATTACCACTTCTGGGCTTCCTATTAAAGCGGCAATGATTCCCACCTTTTTCATGTTTCCTTTAGATAAATCACGTAAGTATTTTTTGCTTTTCAAGATTTCTCCATTGAAAAATTCTTCGTGTTTTGCTAAAAGTGAATCAACATCAGCTTTATTTTGACCACGCAAATCGCCAATAAAATAGAAATATTCTTCGGCTGTTAAATATCCTATAAGGAAACTTTCATCAATAAATGCGGCTGTGAATGGTTTCCAAGCTTCACTTGTATTTACTTGAATTGAATTGTTTTTTATATATCCTGTTGAAGGTTGAATTAAATCTAACAGCAAACTAAAAAATGTAGTTTTTCCTGCACCGTTATTTCCTACCAAACCAAAACTTTGGCCTTTTGGAATTTCAAGATTGGTTATATTTAATACCTTAACGCCGTTGTTATAGGTTTTTGAAAGATTGTTTACTTGTATCATTTTTTTAGTGATTAGTCATTAGTAAATAGTGATTAGTCATTAGTAAATAGTCTAAAACTAATTTTTTTGTTTGTATGCTGCGATGGTTGCGTATTTTTCTCTTTTATAGATTTTTTCGATTTGATTGAAAACATAATTTCTAAAAGCAAATCCTAGAATTCCTGCCAAAGCCACGAATAATAATCCAATGTTTGGTGAGAAAAGGTAATATCCTAAAGCATAAACCACCATTGGAATTAGCATTTTAGGAAGAGAAATTAACATTGTTTTTACATTAAATGCTTGCTTGTCGCCAAAAGCTCCTTTCCCAGTAGTTAAATCGATTGGAGTTTTTACAAAGGCGCCGCCAAGCATTACTAAATGAGAGTTTACTCCGATGTTGAAAATGGCACCCACAACAATTAATAAGTAGGTATGAACTCCAAAGAATAAATAAAAAGATGCTAAAATTGTTGAAATTAGAGTTCCAATAACCATTAACCACCATTTAGAACTGATGTATTCTCTGTATTGAATGTTTTGACTCATCATTAATTGATAATAGGCACTATCCCAACTTGGCACAAATTGTCCGAAGGTGAAAAGAAATCCGCCTGAAACAAAAATTCCGGCAAAAATTTGAAACATCGGACTTCTATATGCATCTATTGAATTGGTAAAAAACAACAATCCGTAAAAGATGAATAAGAAACTCATTGTAAGAGTAGTTTTAGAACGTTTGTTTCTTAACAATAATCGAAGGTCATTTTTTAAGAACGTTCCTAAAGTTCCGAATTGGTCTAGGAATGAAAAGTTTTGAGTCTTTGCAATTTCGCTTTTAGTTGCCAATCCTTCATCTAAATTCAAATTACTTTTAAAATAATTGAAAGCAAAATAATAGGTTGCAACAACCAATAGTATCGGAATTAAAAACACAAAAACCGTTTCGTACATTCCTTGAAAAAAGGGTTGAGTATAAATTGTTATGTCAAATAATTTATAATAATGTGCCAGTCCTAAACCTGCAACTACAGCCAAAACCGAGTAGAAAACACTGTCTTTATTATTGATTAAAACATTTATAAAATTATTAAAATAAAACAGCGCCATTATTCCTATATGCCATAGCATTACATTTATAACCGAATAGCCATTCATCATTAAAACGATAGAAAACGGTATAAAAAATAACGCATGCGACCAATTGAAAAAAGATAAAGCGGTTTTCCCTAAAGTAAAATGAACGATGGTATTCCTTTTTATTGGTAAAGGCAATAACGGACGAATGTTTAAGATAGGCATTTTTTGTAGAAAATACCTAACCACCAAATCCATTACCAAATAATAAATCATGAATTTATTTACGGTTGAAAGTGGTTCCAGTCCTGCTTCTTTTAAAATGAAGAAAGCTCCAACACCAGCACCTATTAAAATCACCATAAAATAAGCTGCAAAAAATCCAATAAAGATTTTCATGGCAATGTTTGTTCCCAATGAAGCCGAACGAAGAAATGCCTTCCATTCGAGCATAATAAAATGTTTGAACATAGTTGATTGTTTTTGGATGACGTATTAGATGATGATTTTAAAAATTTGTTACAAACTAATTTGAAAACTCATATTCGGGATAGGTTTCTTTTAGATATTGTTCTGCTTTGGACGGAATAATGAATAAAATAATGTAACTCATTATAAAAAGTAAAAAAGTAATTCCACAAAATATAAGTATCTCTATTGAGTTAATTTTATTGTCTTCGCTTATACCCCCTATTTTTATGATTATTTGTAACGGAATTTGAAGTATTGTAAATAAACCTCCAAATCTAAAAATGACTTCTTCAAATAGCCATTTCTTTTGAGTTTCTTTAAACTTTGCTTTTAATTTTTGATGTGCTAGATATGTTTTAACAAAAACTAATATCATAAAAATAGCTGCAAATCCAAAAATCACATACATCTGAAAATCCATAATTGAAACAAACTTATAAAAAACAAAAAAAACTATAATTGAAAAGATAATTATAGGCATTTGGAAAAAATCTTTAAAATGCTTCCAAACCAGTTTATTGTATTTTTTATTCAAATATTTTTGTCTTTTTTCAACCACATCCATAAAGCCAAAAACACCAAATTTTTTGAATTCATTTTGCAAAGCTTCCTCAAAAGTCAATTTAGGGTTTTCTTTCCATTGTTCTTCAATTGCATTGGCTAAATGATCTACTAATTCGGTTTGCAAATCATAATATTCTACATAATGCTGACGAGTGAAATGGTATAATTTTTCTATTTGTTCGACGGTGAGATTCATATTAACTAAAGTATAAACGATTGACAACTGTAATTTCGTTTTTTGCTAATTTTCTAAAAACGAATAAGGATAAAAAACAATAAGTCAGAATTAAAGTAACAATGGTTTTAATAATAAAATGATTAGAATCTATTGTGTCTTTAAAAATATTTATTCCATTAAAAAACGTTTGAGGTATCATCATTACGAGTAAAAATTTTTCATTCAAAAAAGTTTCAACTCTTAGAATTTTTTGCTTTTGTTTTTTTCTTAATTTAAATAATTTAAAATTTTCAAGTAATACAAGCAAAAAACCTACCAAGTAAAGAATAGTACCAACAACCAAAGCATTTGAAAAAAAATTTAGAAGAAGATAGATTGAAACAATTAATGTAAAGCTTCCAACAATTTGAGGAAATTTAAAAAAATCTTTAATTGAATTCCAATGTTCTTTTTTATATTGTTTTCTTAATTCTGCTTGTCGTTCTTCCATAATTCCTCTAAAACCAAGAGGTTGAAAATCTTTTTTAGCTACTATAATAGCGTCATTTAAACTTATTTGGTTTTTTTCTAAAATAGCTTCAACACTACAAATCATGTGATCTAAAAACTCTTGTTTCAGTTCGTAATAATCTATGTTGAAGGTTTTGATATAACTATCTATTTCAGAAATTTGTTCGACGGTGAGTTTCATAGAAGTCTTCTTTTAATAAGTTTTAAATATTTTTGAATTTGCTCTTTTGTGTAAAATATATAGGTAACACAAAGCATCAAAAAAAATATTAATAAAACATCGGAAATTGATTTTTGATTTTCAAAAGGTTTTAACATCAATAAATTTATCCAATATAAAATCATCAAAACAATACTGTTTTTCTCTATAAAAAAGTATTTCTTTTTTTTGATTATTGAAAAATAAATAAAGTTCGCCATTCCTATCACTAATAGTGAAACAATAAAATAGAACGACATATTTTCTTTAAACAAAACCACATTCTCATTCGTACGAAATAAGAAAAAAAGAACGATTAAAAAGAAATTTACAAATAAACAGATTGGCTTTAAAAAGCATTTTAAAAAACTTTTAATTTCCGACAAAGAAAACCACCAAATAATCTTATTCATTTTGAATAATTCTTTTCTATTAAAATTTACATAGCTCACAAAAGTATCGTGAAAATTAGCATTGTCATGTGTCATTTTTTCTTCAACCGCAGATGCAATATGATCAATCATCTCTTCCCTGATATCAATAAATTCTACATCATTTCTTTGAAGAAATTTATCTATAAATTCAATTTGTTCTTTACTTAACTTCATCTTAATAACTCCATTTAGGTTGCACCAAACTTTGCATATTTTTTATAAAATCCTCCAATTCTGCCAATCGATTTACGGTTTCTTTGGTGCCTTTTTCGGTTAATTTATAATACTTTCTCAATCTATTATCAACATTTTCTACTTCAACCTCAAGAATGCCTTCAGCTTCTAGTTTGTGCAAGGCAGGATACAAGGCGCCTTCGGTAATTTTCAATTCACCACTTGTAATTTCTTTTACTTTTTGTGTTATTTCATAACCATACATTCTGCCGTTTTCCTCGAGCAATTTCATGACTATGGTATTGAGACTTCCTTTATATAATTGCGAATTTTTCATCTAATTTTAAATTTTGAAAAACAAATATACATAAGATTTTTATATACATAAGATTTCTAGGTATAAAATTTATTTTTTATTGAACTAATTGGTTTCTTACCTTTGTAAAAATTACTTACCATGTCACAATTCTATAAATTACAAATCAAAGAAGTAAAACGTGAAACGCCAAGCGCAGTTTCTGTAGTTTTTAATGTTCCAACAGAATTACAATCGGCTTATCAATTTATTGCAGGTCAATATATTAATCTAAAACTTACGCTTGACGGACAAGAAATTCGTCGTGC
>JAIFLT010000194.1 GCA_020048955.1 Flavobacterium sp. | reverse complement strand
CGGGTGTTGCATCGGTGGTTTGCAACGCATTGACTAAACGAGTAGAAAATGATTTTAAACCGCTGAAAGCGGTTATGCGTTCATTTACTTTGTTGTTATAATTTGTGTTTTTTGAAATAACGTCTGCTAAATTGCCTTCGGCTGATGTTTTTAGTGCAATGAGTTGCGGAAGTTTTAAACTGTTTTTTGATGGATTGTAAGTTGCTCCATACCCTGTAACGAACTCAATTAAATCTTGAAAGTTTGCTACATTTTTTGCGTGTCCTGTTTCTGATGTTGATGCCATAATTTATTTGGTTTTGAATTAATAATAAACCAAAAATAATAAAAAAAGTTTTTTCTTACACAATTGATAATAAAATAAATGGCTAACCGTTAGGTTAGCCATTTAGCAGTTATTTTTTATTATATTTTTCTAACTTTTAGTTTTTGTCTGCAGTGCCTTTTTTTCGATTTATCTTGGTCCCATAAATCTATCTCCGTTGAAATGTATCATATGGTCTGGTACTTCCATTAACCAAACTTCTGTATCCCAAGCAATATTTGATGAGTGCTTTTTAAATTCACTCATATCTGGAAATGCAGTTACATAGACTTTACCAACTTCACAGTTTTTTAAAAAATCTTCTAATTCCACGATTCTTTTAGGAGAAACAGGACCGTGTGAAGTAACAGCTTCTATTAAGAAAAGCCAATTTCGTTCAGAATCAAATATTACAACATCAGGTAATTTACTATGTTGATCAATTGGAATACATAATTCTTTTAATATTTCTACATTTATATATAAGTCTTTTTTCGCTGTATCACCTAGATATAATAATGTGCCACCATTTGCAAATCTTGGTGCAAATTGTTCAACAATTGCAGCTTGAACTTCATTATGTTTTCCTGCGGATAGTTTTATTACATCTCCGTTTGCAAGCTTAACAGGAATTTGAATTAATTCTCTTTCCTTTAAATAAACTTCTGAGAGTTTGCCAACAATTGAAATGAATTTTTTTACTGAATTATCCCAATCTTTTGTTTTATAGGTTTTTACAACTTCTAAAAATTCATTTGTAATTGCATAATGAGCTCTTGGACTATTTACTGGTAAATTAGGAGTGTCAGGATTATAATCTAATAATCTTGCTTGTACAAATTGATGTAAAACATTTCTTCGGAATGTTTCTCTTGTATTTGGAGCGTAATTTTTATTGTAATTTTCATTTACAAAAATCATTATACCTTTCGTAACACCTAAACTTTGTTTAGTTGCATTTGCCCAATCATCGTTTTCTTTTATGTTGCAAATAGCCAAAAAGGTAAGTACTGACATTTCATTATATTGTGCTGGCGGTAAACCTATTGTTTTTAATATTTCTTGTGCTTCAAGTAATTTGCTCATAATTTTATATCAAAATATTTTCAAATTCAAAATAGGAATTCACGATTTGGTTTACGTTTTCCATTGAATAATCATTTGTTAGTATTATTTTATTTCCTATTTCTTTTATTTCATTTAATGTTGGTATTTTCATACCTCTTAATTCTGTTGCACTTACATTTACATTTCCATTAAATATTTGGAAATATGTGTCAAATAATTCACTATTAAGCAACGCACAAAGTCCTGCAACTTCGCTTCGTTCCAAATGTCCATTTTTTCTATAAATATAATTTAATTTATTTTCTACTCCGATAAAATTGGACTTTGCATAATTGCAAAAATATGGAGAAGCAATCAATCTACTTTTATCGTCTTTTGTACTGAAACGTCTTAAAAAGATATAATTCTTGTTAGGAATTAAAATAGATTTTGAACTGTCTTCTATTTTAATAAATTGACCTTTGTTTTTTGATGTAATAGGCCATTCTAAAAACATTTTATTTACATTATGTAACCAAAATAATGGTGCCAAAAAAACAGTTCCATTTTGATAATTATTTTGAATATAATCCCAAGAGCGAAATGAAACAACTGGTCCTGTTGAGATTTGTATATTGTAATCTATTAAATTATTTTTCCAAGAAGTAACTAGATTTAAAATACTTTCTTCTTTATCATTTGTTGGTAAGTGTAATATCTTTTCATCCGATTCCATATGAATTAGTTCAGATGAAAGAAAATATTTGACCGTAGGTTCAAATATATCTTTTATTCCTAAACTTGAAGATATTATAACTTGTTTGTTTGGATTTATGGGTTCGTTAATTGCCTTAATAATAACAGTTTCTTGTAAAACACTATCACGGTTAAAAGTGTCTTTTCGAGAATTAAATAAATGTATTTTATCGATTTGTACAGTTTTAAAAAAAAGTTGTCTAAAAGCTTTAAAATAATTTCCTGAAGCAAAGCTTCTTGGAGTAATAAAAATTAATTCTCCGTTTTCTTTTAATAATTTAGAAGCAATTCCCATAAATATCGAATAGATATTTGGTTGTCCGCTTACAAGTTCTTTAGCAGCAATAGTTTTTATATCATCTTTTGCTAATTTGAAATATGGAGGATTAGAGATTATTAAATTAAAATTATTTTCGGATAAAGTTTTTGTTTTTAATGCTTTAGCATTATCTAAAATAAAATCGTGAATATGCAAAAGATATTGAAATTTAACATTTCTTTCTTTAAGCCAAAACTTTAAATAATCTAATGCTTTTTGAGAAAAAGAGATTAAATTTGGGTCAGTTTCGTAAGCAACTAAATCAATAAAGTTTAGGTTTTTATTCTTTTTTGTAATGTTTTCTATTAATGCACAAGTTAAAACTGCTGTTCCACAACCTGGATCTAATATTCTCAAACTTTCACTTTCTAAATCTGAAAAAGAAGCCATTAAATTTGCAATTGGAGTAGGTGTAAAAAACTGTCCGCTTTCTTTTTTATGTTTTATAGAAACTAATTTTGTATAATAAATACCTAATCTGTCAGCGTATTCACTTGGCAGTTCATTTTCTAAAGGCTCAATATTTATTTTCTCTATTATCATATCAACAAAGGTAATAAAATCAAGTTTAATTAGTTTGTATTATTTTATTAAGGATTTTATTTTGTTTGCCATAATTCAATAATAAAGTATAAATTAGATTTTTACATTTAATTTGGCAATAGGATAAAAAAAGAGTTTTGCTTCAGCAAAACTCTTTTTCTCTTTTTTATTTTTTTCTGCGGTTTTTTTCTGCGTTGCTATCGTCATAGTGTTGCCACCACGTTCCCACGCTTGTAGCAGTAGTGGTGTGCTATTACCAAGCCATTACAAATATAGACAAAATTTCATTTCAAAACTATATTTGACCAGTATACACTAAAGCTGCAATTGCTACAAACGTGTTGGTAGATGCCTTTTCTTATTACGTTTCTATTTTTGGTTTTTATTCTGTTTTTCATTTTCTGTTAAGTGCCTATTTTACTCGTGCGGTTGTCCTGTTCATTTTGGCGGATGTCTTATGTATTATTGCACAAGGCTTATCTATTTTGGCAGGTGTATTGTTTATTTTGGCAGAAGTCTTATTCATTTTTGCAAAAGGCTTATACAGTTTTGCATAAGCCTTCTTTTATTTTTAGAGTTTTGGTTTGAAATGGAAAATCATTGTAGCATCGTCTTCTTCTGAAACATAATC
Source organism: Flavobacterium sp. (assembly GCA_020048955.1). Classification (GTDB taxonomy): domain Bacteria; phylum Bacteroidota; class Bacteroidia; order Flavobacteriales; family Flavobacteriaceae; genus Flavobacterium. The sequence goes on along the minus strand of JAIFLT010000194.1, from coordinate 6,492 downwards.
TAATACGTCAGGTTTTAAGCTCAAAATTTTGAGTTTTATTTTTTGATTTATATCAATAAGAGTTAGTTCAAGTATATTTGTTAAGTAATTAAATTTCCATATACCATTCATTGCTTGTTCAGAATCGTTCATTTTGAACTTATTATTTTTGTAAAAAATAATTGATTCATCTTTATCAAACTCTTCCGCACTTTTTATTTTCCCATTTTTTTCTAAAGTTTCGAGTTTCCACTCTTTATATAAATTGTTAAGATCAATTTTTTCTTGACCATTACAAAGAGTTATTACTAAAAAAGTTAAAACTGATATTATATTTTTTTTCATAATTTATTTGATATTACCTGTTAATTCTAATTTTATAACGCCTTTTTCTGCGTTGCACTGCACAAAAACGACAGTTTTTACTTTACCTTTTTGTTGTGGTTTTGGTTTAAAAAATACTACTACATTTGCTGTTTCGTTGATATTACATACTTTTTTATCAGTTTTGGAAACAGAACAAGTACAACTTGGCAAAACCTGTTCAATTACAAAAAGTGTTTTTGAGGTATTTGTTATTTTGAAAGTATGTTTTATAGTGTCACTTTCTGTTATAGTGCCAAAATCAAAAGGATTATTTTCAATTTGAACAGTTGTAAATTTGTCGAATTTTGTTTCTTTTTTATAAGTCAATATTCCCAATAATGATATAGAAAGTAAAATAGCGCTTATTATTAATAATTTTTTCTTCATATTAATTTTTCATTAATACAGTCATACTGACCATTAAATTACTCATTGCGTTACTTTTCCTGTTGTATAAATCATTTTTCGCCCATCCTTTATTTCTGTAATTATACCAAGTTAATTGTTTGTTTTCTCCATAAGTAAAACGAAAACCCGGACCAATTTTATCTCCTTTTTTTGAAACATTGTTTTCATCTACTAATTCTATACCAATACAAACCCCATCTTCAAGGAAAGGAATTTTTTTATCCTCTAAATTTATTACATATTGATATGTTTTGTTTTGTGGAATTATAATTAAATCTTCAGTTAATAGGTTTTCTTCTGGCTTATTTGCTGTTTTGTTGTATGAATATATTTTAATTCTAAATTTTGCAATAAAATCGGCGTTTTTATTTTTTCTAACATATAGCTTTAATGATTTTATTCTACCTAATTCACTTTTAGGATTTTCAATTAAGCAAGCGGTTTCATGACCAATTAATGAAAACATAGCTATATCTCCATCTCTTTTTTCGCTTAATTTATATTGTTTATTATATTTTATTTTTTTCTGTGAAACGATTACTTCTTCTAATTGATTTTCATCACGTATTAAATTGAAATTTAATATGTATTCTTTATCATCACTAAATTTTTTTAATGATAAATATTGTGGTTTATATCCTATATATGAAACCTTTATAGAGTCTTCAGAATGTTCTTTAATATTTAGAATATATTTACCTTCTAAATTTGAATTTGTACCACTATTGCTTTTTAGAAAAGTAATATTGGCAAGTTGTAATATTTCATTTGAAATACTGTCTTTGACAGTCCCTTTTAATGTCTGTCCAAAGTTTATTATTGGAATTAATAATAAAAAAACTAATATTTTTTTCATATTTTTAAAATTAACAAGATGCTTGCTTGCAAGCATCTTGTATTAATTTAGATTATGGACAAGCTACAATCTCATAAGTTTCCCAAGTAAATAATCCGAAAAATGAAGAATGATAAGTATGCGTACCAATACATCCATTTTCAAAAACGTGTACAAATTGCGCTCTAATTTTTGCATCAGAAGGCGTAGAAAATAATAATGTTGAGGCTAACAAGCCACCGAATAAAAGTGCTTTAATTTTTTTCATTGTTTTAAAATTTAAAATTTATAAATAATTTTGTTTGTTTATTTCGGTAAACAAACTTCTTTTTCCTACATCTGTTTTTTTCTTTGAGTAACAAATAAATCTCGCAATTCGTAGCTACTGAATATTTTTAAGAACGTTGTTTTATGTGCAATATTGTCATAAGGTTTCTAACAACTATTGTATATGCACCACAAACAATCGTTTACAAAGAATTATAACCGTTTGTAAGTAGTTGTAAATATATACAAAAATCCTTAATTGCTATGATACAATTAAGGATTTATATTCTTTTTAAACTGATTTATCGTTTCTCAATCCAAAGTCGTGCATTTACAAAAGCTTCAATCCAAGGCGAAACTTTGTCTTTTCTATCGGATGGATAATAGGCCCAATTATATGGGAATGTTGAACGCTCAATATGTGGCATCATGACCAAATGTCTTCCAGTTTTGTCGCACATCATTGCCGTATTGAAATCAGATCCATTTGGATTGGCAGGATAACCTTCGTAAGCATATTTGGCTACAATGTTGTATTTTTCTTCTGAATAGGGCAATTTGAATTTTCCTTCACCATGCGAAATCCAAACGCCAAGAGTTGTTCCAGCCAAAGTATTCAACATCACCGAATGATTTTCTTCAATCGTTACCGAGGTAAAACCGCTCTCGTGTTTGTGGGAATCGTTATGATGCATTTTTCCATGAACTTCATGTTCCGGATTGATTAGTTCTAATTCCATAAACAGCTGACAACCATTGCAAATTCCAACAGAAAGTGTGTCTTCACGTTCAAAGAATTTTTTAAGAGCAATGTTTGCTTTTTCGTTGTATTTGAATGCTCCAGCCCAACCTTTTGCCGAACCCAAAACATCTGAATTGGAGAATCCTCCAACAGCTCCAATAAACTGAATGTCTTCTAAAGTTTCTCTTCCCGAAATCAAATCGGTCATGTGAACGTCTTTGACATCAAAACCTGCTAAGTACATAGCATTAGCCATTTCACGCTCCGAATTACTTCCTTTTTCACGAATAATAGCTGCTTTCGGACGAGGTTTTGTTGCGTCAATTACTGGCTTCAATCCTGTAAAGTGACTTGGAAATTTATATTGTAAAGCTTGTTGCCCTAAATTATCAAAACGCTCTTTAGCTTTATTATTTTTAGTTTGTTTTTGGTCGAGTAGGAAAGAGGTTTCAAACCACAATTTTCTATAAATTCCAATATTGAAATTCCAAATTCCAAATTCTAAACTACCAGAATGTGTTACATTTCCTAATTTGTAAAATTCTAAACCTTCAAATGCTTTTTCAAAAACGGAATCCTCTTTTGCTTGAAGCACAATTCCAATATTTTCAGCAAATAGAATTTTGACTAAATCTTTTTCTGCGAAAGCATCAAAAGAAATTTTTGCACCCAAATTTACATCGGCAAAACACATTTCTAATAGAGTTGTGATTAAGCCACCACTTCCAATATCGTGTCCTGCAACTATTTGTCTATCTTTAATTAAATCTTGAATGATATTGAATGCGTTCTTAAAAAATTCTGCATCTTTGATAGTTGGAGTTTCAGTTCCAACTTTATTTAAAGTTTGAGCAAATGAACTCCCTCCCAATTTAAAATCATCTTGCGATAAATTGATGTAGTAAATAGAACCAGTTGTCATTCCATTATTACACAATCTCAAAACAGGCTCCACCACTTTGGTAATATTTGAACAATTTCCGGCGGCCGAAATAATCACGGTTCCTGGAGCAATCACTTCATCATTTGGATATTTTTGTTTCATAGAAAGCGAATCTTTTCCTGTTGGAATATTGATTCCCAATTCAATAGCAAATTCTGAACAAGCCTCAACAGCTTCATACAATCTTGCATCTTCACCTTCATTTTTACAAGCCCACATCCAGTTGGCCGAAAGTGAAACCGATTTTAAATTGTCTTTTAAAGGCGCAAAAACAAGGTTTGACAACGCTTCGGCAATGGCATTTCTGCTTCCTGCTTTTGGGTCAATCAATGCCGAAATAGGAGCGTGCCCAATTGATGTTGCAATTCCTTCTTTACCATTATAATCTAAAGCCATTACCCCAACATTGTTTAATGGCAATTGCAATGGTCCAGCGCATTGTTGTTTGGCTACTTTTCCACCAACACAACGGTCTACTTTATTGGTCAACCAATCTTTACAAGCAACGGCTTCTAGCTTTAAAACTTCTTTTAAATAAGCAGGAATATTTTTTTGTGAATAGTCTAAATCACTGTAATTTCTAACAATAGTTTTGTCAGCCATGATGGTTTTTGGCGAACTTCCAAAAAAGTCATCCAAGGCATAATCCATTGGTTTTGCACCAGTAGTTTTTGATTGAAATGTAAATCGATGGTCGTTAGTAACATCGCCCACTTGATACATTGGAGAACGTTCTCTATCGGCAATTTTTTGAAGGATTTCGATGTCTTTAGTACCAATCACTAATCCCATTCGTTCTTGCGATTCGTTACCAATAATTTCTTTAGCAGAAAGCGTTGGGTCACCCACAGGCAATTTATCTAAATTGATTAATCCACCAGTTTCTTCAACAAGTTCTGAAAGGCAATTCAAATGCCCACCAGCACCATGATCGTGAATAGAAACAATCGGATTGTTATCGCTTTCTACCAATCCGCGAATGGCGTTGGCAGCACGTTTTTGCATTTCAGGATTCGAACGTTGAATAGCATTCAATTCAATTCCAGAGCCAAAAGCACCAGTATCAGCAGAGGAAACCGCAGCGCCACCCATTCCGATTCTATAATTTTCTCCACCAAGAATTACAATCTTATCGCCTGCTGAAGGTTTCTTTTTTATAGCTTGGTCTAATTTTCCATAACCAATTCCACCCGCTTGCATGATTACTTTATCGTAACCTAACTTTCTATTGTCTGAGGATGCACTCGTATCGGAGGCTGAGGTTCTCGAAGCCTCACTATGCTCAAAAGTCAAAACAGAACCCGTAATCAAAGGTTGTCCAAATTTATTTCCAAAATCGGAGGCACCATTAGATGCTTTTATCAAAATATCCATAGGTGTTTGGTACAACCATGGACGTTCTGCCATTCCATTTTCCCATTTTCTGTCTCCCTGAGCGCAGTCGAAGGGTTTCAGTCGCGAATAAGCAGTCATGTAAACCGCAGTTCCAGCTAATGGCAACGAACCTTGTCCGCCAGCCAATCGATCTCTAATCTCGCCACCAGAACCTGTTGCTGCGCCGTTAAATGGTTCAACAGTTGTTGGAAAATTATGCGTTTCTGCTTTTAAAGAAAGTACAGAATCAAATTCTTTTTCTTCATAAAAATCGGGTTTATCAGCACTTTTTGGGGCAAACTGTGTCACTTTCGGACCTTTTACAAAAGCCACATTATCTTTATAGGCTGAAACAATATCGTTCGGATTTTCAGAAGAGGTTTTTTTGATTAATTTAAAAAGAGAAGTTTCTTTTTCAATGCCATCAATGATAAAAGTTCCGTTGAAAATTTTATGACGACAATGCTCTGAATTGGCTTGTGAAAATGCAAAAATTTCTGAATCGGTAAGTTTTCTGTTTAGTTTTTTAGATAGATTTTCTAAATAAACTACTTCTTCATCGTTTAGCGCCAAACCTTCTTGTTTGTTGTAAGATGAAATATCATCAATTTCTAAAATTGCTTCGGGTTGAATATTGATGGTAAAAATATCTTGATTTAACTCAGTATGTTTTTGTGAAAGCATTGGGTCAAAATCGGAAAAATCACTTGAAACTTTTTGATATTCTTCAATTCTGATGATGCCTTCGATGCCCATATTTTGAGTAATTTCTACAGCATTGGTGCTCCAAGGCGTAACCATTGCAGCACGTGGACCAACAAAAAAATCCGCAAGTACGGATTTATCTATTTTATGAGCGTTGCCAAAAAGCCAATTTAATTTTGAGATAGTTTCTGCGGATAATTCGTTGTGTGATTGCACAGCAAATAGAGTAGTGGTTTCGTTTCCGAAAAAGTGAATCATTGTGTTGTGTTGTTGTGCCCTTCGACAAGCTCAGGGTGAATTGTTGTGCAAATTTAAGTCAAATAGTGTGTAGTGCCAAAAAAGAAGTAAATAGTTTTTAACGAGTTTTTGACAATTGTACAAAATAAAAAAAGGTTTCAATTTGAATAACTGAAACCTTCTATGATTTAAAATTATAATTTTTAAGGAACAAATTGATAAGCACCCAATGCAACGCTTCCGCTTCGTGGATTATTAACAATATCATTAAAATTACTAAAATTTTTAAGGAACAAATTGATAAGCACCCAATGCAACGCTTCCGCTTCGTGGATTATTAACAATATCATTAAAATTACTAAAAGTAGCATCATTTGTCATTGCTGTATTCCATACTTCATTAAGCCATAATTTATTTTTGGCAACATTCTTAAACTTCGGATTGAATGTAGAAGAATTAGTTGCAATAGAGCAAGAAGTATAGTCAGTTGTATTAGTTGGTGGATACAAAGGATTGTTAGTAAACTGGTTGTTGATGTTGTTGAATTTAATCAAACAATGATTGAATTTGTAATTAAATAGAACGTTAACACTTGGTGGTAAAAGCGGTGGAGATAATTTATCAAGAAACATTTC
>JAIFLT010000162.1 GCA_020048955.1 Flavobacterium sp. | reverse complement strand
GGGCTTACACCCTCTGGAAAAATTTGGGCACACCTCGAATATTTATTAGAAGAATTGTATTGTAAACAAAAATTTGTATTTTTGAGTTTTTCCTAATGCTTACGAGGTGTGCCCTGCGGATGCAGGGCACACACTTCTGTTTGCAAAAATGGCGGGTTTTAGGCTTAATTTAAAGTTTGTTTTGTACTTTTAAACTTGAGTGTTTAACCGAATGTTTAGGCTAATTTAGTCCGCAACCTCGCAAAGCGCTGGGACGTTGGTGGAAATGCCATAAAAAATCTCCTGAAATATAAACTTCTGAATTTATTTTTAAAATAATTTAATTATATTGTTGTACTTTAGCGCAACTTTGTTAATTTTGTCATGTGAAAAAAGAAAAGAAAATAAGAACGGTAACATTTTATAAAGATTACTTTGTAGAATTTTTTGTAAAACAACGTGAAAAGGTTCAAGATAAAATAACTTGGACTTTAGAATTGATTGAACATTTAGAAAAAATTCCAGAAACTTATTTAAAACATCTTGAAAATACCGATGGATTATATGAAATAAGAGTAAAACAAGGAAGTGATATTTTTAGAATATTCTGTTTTTTTGACAAAGGAAAATTAATAGTTCTTACAAATGGTTTCCAAAAGAAAGAACAGAAAACACCAAAAAAAGAAATCGAAAAAGCATTAAAAATAAAAAAAGAATATGAATTGGAAATCACGAACTCCATTAATAAAAAATAAAAGTTATGAGTAAAGCGAAAACAAATAATTTAAAAACTCTTGCCGAATTCAAAGATGAATTTTATGGCAAAAAAGGAACTGAAAAACGTGATAAACTTGAAAAAGGTTACGAACAGTTCAAACTTGGCGCATTAATTCAAGAAGCAAGAATTGAAAAAGGTTTAACTCAAGAAGAACTTGCTCATAAAAGCGGAACTACAAAATCTTATATTTCAAGAATTGAAAATAATGTAAAAGAAGTACGATTTTCAACTTTACAAAAAATTGTAGAATTAGGTTTGGGCGGAAAATTAGAACTTGCAATAAAGTTATAAATAAAGGCACTATCCACCATCAGCTGTTTCTAGCAATGGCTAGGCATGGGATTTATTTATAAAACTTCTGTGAAATTTTTTTTCTTACAAAACAACTTTCATTTTCAATTATTCGGTATATTTGTTGTTGTCAGTGAGCAAATTACGCCACTGCCAGAAGCAGCAAAACGTTAGTTAGAATTTTAAATAAATAACATTGTCATAACAAAAGATTACTACATTTGAAGAACATTTTAAAACAACGCACTATGAAAATATTAATTTACATTTTATCATTTATTACTCTATCAGCTTGTAGTAAAGATGAAAACACAACCAAAAACCCAACTTTTTCTTTACCACCTGAAACCCAAACAGGAGCAAATACTTTCGGTGTTACTATAAATGGAAAAGTTTACATACCACGTGACCCAACTGGTGTTAGCGTAGGACCAACTGCAAAAGGTATGATTTTTTGGGGCACATCAGATAATTCTTGGAATGAATTAGAAATTAAAGATGGAGCTAGTTCTGTGGGTTTTAATATGATAATCCACTTGCAAAATTTTTATACTTTGGGTATAGGAGAATATATTTTAAAACAAAGCAATTTTCATAATGGAATAGACAGTACTCCGAATAATCATATTTATTTTAAAATTTGGGATAATAGCATTAGTAACTATGCGTATTACGGTTCAATCGAAAATCAAGGAAAAATAAATAATACACGTCATTCTAATGGAATCATTTCTGGAAATTTTTCAGGCAAATTTGTTCGTTATGACAATCCAAATGATTTTATAACCATAACCGATGGGAGATTTGATATTAACACTTTTACTCTACAAAATCATCCTTTTCCATAAAACCTAATAAACTATGAAAACAACAACAATATTTTGTGTCCTTTTTTTACTTCTATTAAATTCTTGTGTTGCAACAAAAATAAATAAAAGTAACAAACAAAACTATTCTGAACTAAAAGAAAACAAAATGTATATTATCAAAACTAAAAAATTAGGTAATATTAGACGCTTTAAGTTTATGAACGAAACAAACGATAGTATTACTGGTCTTTACAAAAATAAAGAATTGCAAATTAGCAAAAATGATATTATCAAAATTAATAAATTTAGTATGGAAAAAACTGTAGCTGTGGTAATACCGCCAATAATAGTAATTGTTGCTCTATCAAATATAAACACAAATACCTCAGGAGATTTCTCAATACCTTGGAGATAAAAAGAGGCAACGTCAATTGCCTCTTAAATAATAAATCAAAAATAACCTTTCACAATTAATTCTAATCTAAATTCAAAATTATGAAAAAAATCTTTATTATTCTTATTTTCTGTTTTCAACTATCCCAAGTAGTTGCACAAGACAATCCCACTATTCAACAAACTGAAGTAACACCCAATTGGCCTGTTATGCTTTCTAACTTGAATACAGCACAAATTAACTCGGGAGTATTAATTGACAAAGTAACCTCTTTTTCAAACATCATTAACTATAATTCTACTGAAAACAATTGGTCGAACAAAGAACATTTTAACCAAGCTTTAAGCGAATTATATCGTGCTTCAGACCAAACAAGATTTATTAGCTTAACTGAACTAAAAAACAGAACAGCAACAACAACTGCAAATAATTCGGTTGATATTGGAATAATTAACACAACTTTTCACAAACTAAATTTTAATGAAGAAATCCCAAGTGCAGGCGGTATAACTTTTAACCAAAGTACAGGGAAATTTGTTGCGGTTGCAGGGCGACCTTCGTTTATAAGTAAAAAGATAAATATTATTGCTCCTCTAAAAGAGTTTATAAAAGGAAATAATTTTGTGTTTAATTTTAAAAACAACTTAATTTTCAATAATGCTACTACCGCAATAAAAACATTGATTGTAGATTTTGAAGATGGCAACACGGCTTCAACAATAATTTCTAATGGTACAATTATTAGCCCTACCAAAACTATAAATTATACTGCAACAGGTGCTAAAACCTTGAAATTTACAGTAACCTTTTCAGACAATACCTCGCTAATAACTTATGGGTATGTTTACGTAAATTACGAACCCAATTTACAAACTTTAGCACCCAACAGCAACACAAGCACTCCTTGCTACGAACCACTAAAAGACAAAGGCGTTTTCACATCAACAATCCCATTTCAAGGATATACAGAAACTTCACCAGTATTTGGAAAAACCGAATACACCATTTTTTATGGGTATAGTAACACTGCTAAACAAATGATAAAGCCAATTATTATTGTAGATGGTTTTGACCCAAAAGACAAAAGAAAAGTACTAGATTGTGATTGTGAGCAAGACCTAAACTGCAAATTAGCAAATTCTGATATTACTTTTAGTTGGACTACTTCTCCACATATCACAATTACCTTTAACCCAGTAAAACACGAATCTTTAGAAGATTTGATGTATTATAATGTTAATTTACCAAATGGAGATTTAGACAGGTTAAATTTAATCACTGAACTAAGAAAAAAAGGCTATGATGTTATTGTTATAAATAATCCAACATACACTTCTACCAATGTAGCAGGACAAACTGTTACTATTGATGGCGGTGCAGATTATATAGAACGTAATGCAATGACTTTAGTTTCGTATATGCAATCTGTAAAAGGACAACAAGCTATAGCAGGAAGTACACAGAAATTAGTTTTAATTGGTCCAAGTATGGGAGGTCAAATTACTCGTTATGCTCTTGCATACATGGAGAAAAAATTTGCAGAAACTAACAATCCAATTTGGCAACACAATGCTCGCTTATGGGTTAGTGTAGATAGTCCACATTTAGGAGCAAATATTCCTGTAGGTGCACAAGCAAATATTTGGTTTTTAGCAGACAGATTAGGAAAAGAACCAGCAAAGATTCAGTATTATGAAGAATTAAATTCAGTAGCTGGTAAACAACAAATTATAAGTCAATTTCAAAATGCTAGGGAAACAGGATATTTAAACGGCAACAGTTTTTTTACAACTTATTACAATAATCTAAATACAAACGGTGTTACAGGGTCAAATGGTTATCCAGTTTCTAATTCCAATTTTAGAAAAATTGCAATGGTAAATGGTTCATTAACTGGAAAAAAAGATGCTTCAGAGCAACAAACATTTTTATATATGAGAGGTTACGCAAGAGGTTTATGGCCGTTTCAAAATTCAACAGTTACTCTTTTGAGGTTGCAAGATAATTTTACTCCAGCATCAGGACAAACAGGAACTGTATTTAAAGGAGATGGACAAAACAGCACATTTAATATTGGGTTTAACCATTGGTATATTGATTTTTCACACCCAAGATATACTTTAAATGTAAATAACAATAGTATCAAAGGAAGTTTAGATGTGGTGCCAGGAGGTTATTTTAAAACTGCCAAATATATTAGAGAAGCAGTTTCTGATGGGTTAAGTGAAGCAGGTGTAAGACAAGAAACTAGAGATTATATTGAAAATCATTCTTTTATCCCTACGTTTTCAGCAATAGGGCATTTAAATCCAAACCAAAATTGGGGAAATCCTTTAAATACAAATTTAACTTGTCCTACAAACAAGCAAACACCATTTGATAGTTACTATGGCACTGCAAACAATACCGAACATACTTCATTTACTAAAGAAAGTATCAATTGGCTTTTTAAAGAATTAGATGGAATTCCACAAGTACCAAGTTTTCCAATGCAAGAAAATTTACTTGTTGGTTCACAACTAATTTGTAATACAAATGAAACATATACTTTTTCCGATACTTGTAAATTACCCAGTACAGTAACTTGGTCAGTTACTCCTAATCTTCAAATTGTATCATCAACAAGTTATTCAGTAACAGTATCACAAATTTATGAAGGCAAAGGAATAATAACTGCAACTTTCCAAAATGGACAAACTATTACAAAAACCATATGGATTGGCGCACCATCATTTACATTTGAATACACTTATTTTGATGTTCAACCTGTTAAATCAACATTATGCGTGGTAAGTGCCGACCCAAGTGTTACGCTAGCTCAACAAGGTGTAACAAATGTAGCTTTCACCGGTTCAACTATGCTTTACGGAGATTGTATTAGAACAACTGCACCTTTTTGTAAAGAAGCAACTGTTACAAATGCATGTGGTAGCACAACTTCAAAGTATGATTGTGATTTTTTTAGAACTGCAAATAATAATATCTTTAAAGTTTATCCAAACCCATCAAATGATATTGTAAATATTGAAATTAGAGATGCAAATAATATACCCGAAAAAGGTGCAGCAATTTCAGGCGAACTTTTTGATATGATGGGACAATCAAAATCTAAAGTTGAAATTTCAAACAACAAAGCAACTTTTTCAGTTCGTGGACTAAACAAAGGTATTTATGTTTTAAAAATTTACATCAATAACCAAGTTGAAAGCCATCAAATTGCAGTAGAATAAGTGCAAAAATAAAAGTAGAAAAAGCAGTTTTTGGCGAAGCCAAAAACTGCTTTTATTTTTTATAAAATTATATGTTATAATTTTATACATTTACTACTCAATCATCTAAATTTAAAAATTATGGCATCAACTTCAGAAACAGGACACGCTAAAAATGTAGCAAATTTCCAAAGTTTAATTACATTCGTAACAGGTTACGGAGCAACGTACAACCCATCAAAAAATGCTTTAAAATTACCGCAACTCATAGCATTAAAAGCAGATGCAGAAACAAAGTTAGCCGATGTAGTAACAAAAAACACAGCCTACAACAATAAAGTTAATGAGCGTCAAGCCGCTTTCAGCGGTTTAAAATCATTATCTACTCGTTTAGTCAATGCCCTACAAACCACCGATACAACTGACCAAATTATTAAAGATGCAAAAGGTTTCAACAAAAAATTGCAAGGGCAAAGAGCATCGACAACCGCCTCTACACCAACCAACCCAAACACACCAGCTCCAAATACAATTTCAACAAGTCAGCAATCTTACACGCAACAAATACAACATCTTGCAGGCTTAATTTCAGTTTTACAAAGTGAGCCAAGCTACACACCAAACGAAACCGATTTACAAATTGCAACACTACAAGCAAAACAAAACGACTTAACAACTAAAAATAATGAAGTTGCCACTTCATATGCTAACATAAGCAATTCAAGAATTGCAAGAAACACAACTTTATACAGCACTGAAGGAAGTGTTTTTGAAGTAGCATCAGAAGAAAAAAATACATCAAATCAATTTACGGAGCAACAAGTCCAGAATTTGCTCAAGTAAAAGGAATAGAATTTAAGAAACCAAAAGCATAACAAAAACTAAAAGATAAATAGTGCTACCGCAATTATAAAAATGGCTACCACCTTTTAATAGGTTTGCTCCGCAAACCTATTTATTATAATTGCGGTTGTATATTTTATTACCGCTAAATAAATTATAATAAACACTTTTATATTTATTGCTCACGCAATTTAATTTATTACTCACGCTTTTACATTTATTGCTTACGCTTTTATATATATTCCTACCGCATTTATATTTCTGTCAACCACTAAAAGAAAAAAAAACAGCACAAAATAATAACTACTGAAATACAACTAAACCAACAAAAGGACGATTGCCTAACAAAAGATATAATAATGAATGAAAGTGAGGTTAGAAAATATATCAATAAAGAATTTAAAAATACTAAAGAAGCCAACAATGATTAATTAATTGTTTTTCTTTTTAAACCGCTTTATTTGTCGTGATAAAGCGGTTTATTATTTATATTTGAATTAAAATACATAAAATGAAGAAAATCCTGTTCATTGATCGTGACGGAACTATTGTAAAAGAAGCAAAAGAACCAGATTATATTTTAGATTCTTTTGAAGAACTAGAATTTTATCCAGAAGTATTTCGCTATTTAGGAAAAATTGCTCGTAAATTGGATTTTGAAATGATAATGGTAACCAATCAAGATGGACTAGGGACAAAAGCATTGTCAACAGAAACATTTTGGACGATTCATAATAAAATTATGAAAGCATTTAAAAATGAAGGAATAATTTTTAGCAAAGTTTTTATAGATGATTCCTATCCAGAAGATAAAAAACCAACACGCAAACCAGGAACTGGGATGGTTACAGAATATATTGATAACCCAAACTACGATTTAAAAAAATCCTTCATGATAGGGGATAGATTAACCGATATGGAATTTGCCAAAAATCTTGGAGCAAATGGCATTTTTATCAATAACGACGAAGCATTAGGAGCAAATGAAATCAACTCCAAAAGAGAAGAACTAGAACAATACATTACTTTGCAAACTACTAGTTGGAAAAAAATATATCAATTTTTAAAGAAAAAACATTAGCCATTTACTTCAAGTAAAAGCACCTGATTTTTCAATCGTTCAATCAACATACTCATCATTCGCTTATTCAAATTGGACGAATTTTTTATGTAGGTACTGTATTCGGTTACCGTAAATAAACCAATTATCATTCCTTTTAACGAGTTTCTAAATTTGATATCGCGTTGAATAGTGTTTTCTATATAGGCTAACTTTTTATCTGGAGAGAGTGTAAAGAAAACACCTTTTTGTTTCATAGCATAATTTAAAAAAACTTCTATAAATAAATTATTTTGAAATTTAAGTATTGGTCTTAGGGTTTTATTTTGAAAGATTTCTTCTGTTGAAGATTGATCAGAAATATTACCAATTGCCGATTCTCGCAAATATGTTATTAAACTATCTCTTGTTTCCATTTTTTTTATTTAAATATACTAAAAAAACCTCTGCCAAAAATAGCAACTCATTACTATTTATTAAGAATAAATTGTTAATTATTTTTCATTTTGAAATTCACTTTAAATTTATTTTTAGATTGCAAAAATGAAATAACTAAATTTGCTACTTAAAATAAAATTCAAATGAGATTTCATACTAGAAAATGGGTTAAACCCGAGGATTTGAATCCAAATAGCACTTTGTTTGGAGGTAGATTATTGGCATGGATTGATGAAGAAATAGCTTTATATGCAATAATTCAGCTAGAGAGTCCACGAATTGTAACAAAACACATGTCAGAAATTAATTTTAGAGCATCTGCAAAACAAGGTGATATTATTGAAATTGGAATTGATGTAGTAAAATTTGGAACCACTTCTTTAACCTTAATGTGCGAAGTAAGAAACATGATGACCAAAGAAACCATTATTACCATTGACACCATAACCATGGTAAGTGTAGGTTTAGATGGAAAACCACAAGCTCATGGAAAAACTAAAATTGAATTTGTAGAAGACCGATTGAAAAAATAGCTATTCTTCTGATACCATTTTATCTGTAGGCATTTCGTAAATCTCTAAATCAAAATAAGCTATGGAAGCAATTATATGATCAAAAATATCAGCCATAATATATTCATATTGCTCAAATCGTTGGTCTTTTGAAAATACATAAATTTCTAAAGGCATTCCATGAGGAGTTGGTTGTAACTGACGACATAATAGAATCATATTCTTATTGATTCCTGGATAATATTCTAAATAAGTTGTTATATATTTTCGGAACAAACCAAAATTAGTCATGTTTCTGCCATTAATAGACAATGACTTATCTACATTATAGGTTTTATTGTATTTGTTAATTTCCTCTTGGCGCGAGTCTATATAATTTGAAACTAATTGAATTCTTCTCATCTTTTGCAAATCTTCCTCTGTTAAAAAACGAATACTTTTAGCCTTGACTAAAAGGTGTCTTTTAATACGTCTTCCATCAGAGTTCAACATTCCTCGCCAATTTCTAAAAGAATCTGAAATCAAACTATACGTAGGAATGGTAGTTGTGGTGTTGTCAAAATTTCGAACTTTTACGGTTGCTAAATTAATTTCAATAACATCACCATCGGCACCATATTTATCAAACGTTATCCAATCGCCAATTCTAACCATATCGTTTAAAGAAACCTGAACACTAGCAACAAAACCCAAAATAGTATCTCTAAAAATCAAGATTACTATGGCAGAAATTGCCCCTAAAGTTCCGAGTAATGTGTTTGTTGTTATGTCAAATATTTTTGAAATAATAACTCCAACTCCAACAATCCATAAAACAATCATAATTACTTGAATGTAACTATCAATGGGTTTATCACTATATTTAGGTTGGTCTTTTAAATAATCACGAATAGCTTTTAGTGCACTTCTAACAATCCAAAGTGATAATAAAATGATGTAAATTCCAACTAATTTTCCAAAAATAGTTTCCCAATAAACATAAGCATCAAGAATTACAGGAACCGATTTGTATATAAATAAAAACGGAATTAGATGAGCAATATACTTGGCAGTTTGATTAGATACCAACAAATCGTCAAAATGGGTTTTAGTTTTTTTAGCTATCAAAACCATAGCTGTAACCAAAACTAAACGAAATACTATATAAATAAAATAGGATAAAACACACAAAATTACAATGTTCACAACCAAACTCAAATAGGATGCTGTAGTATCTCCAAAACTCATTTTACGTAGTAAAGGATACAACCATCCAAATATATTTTCTATGGTTTTATACATTTTTTAAATACTTTTTTTCAATATAAAAAGTTCCAAATGGAGGAATAGATGCTAAACAAATCTCTATATATTTTCTAGCTTCCCATTTTTCAGAAAATTTAAGATAGGTTGCAATTATGATATACAAAGTAAACAACACACCATGAGCCATTCCAATATGTTTTACATAAATTGGATCTCCAAAAATATATTTCATCGGCATAGCAAAGAAAAAAAGTAGTAGCGCAGATATTCCTTCTATTAGGGCTATTTTTTTAAAAAATTTCAACATCAATTTTTAATTTGGTTTACAAAATTAAGCATATCATTATTTAAAAACCTATAATCTAACTTACTTTTGCAATAATTTAGCATTTAATATGAGCAAACGCGATTTAAAAAAGTATTTATCCGAATTGAATAAAGAGCAATTGGAAGAGCAATTAATAGCTCTTTACGACAAATTTAAAGAGGTAAAGGTGTATTATGATTTTGTTTTTAATCCAAATGAAAGAAATTTGGTTAAAGATGCTAAACTCAAGATTTCTAATGAATATTTCCCAATTCGTGGTAAAAAGCCTAAAATGCGTCGTTCTACTGCTCAGAAATTCATCAAACATTTTATTACACTTGAAGTAGATCCTTTTATAATTGTTGATGTTATGCTTTATAACATAGAAATAGCTCAAACCTTGTCTTCTGAAAAACAAATTAATCAAGAAGCATTTTACAAAAGTATGCTCAATTCATTTGAACAAGCCCTAAGTTTTATGATTGAAAAAGGAATTTTAGACGAATTTAGAAGTAGAGTAGTGGCTATTAAAGAAGAAAGTATGAAGCAAAATTGGAATAATAAATACGAATTTAACGCTATTGTAGAACGATTTGATTATTAATTTTTTGATATATTTCTAAAAACATAACCTCAAAACTCTTTTTTAGATGTATTTTTGCAAAATTGTAAAAATCGCTATGTCTAAAAAAGATTTACTTGCCGAAATTGAAGAAAAAAAGGAACTTTATTGTTACCAGAAAGGCGATATCGACAAAATTTTTGAACGATTAAATAATGCTCCATACAATTATCATTTACTTTATCAATTGCCTACAGGTGGCGGAAAAACAGTAATTTTTTCAGAAATTACAAGACGTTACTTGCAACAACATAATAAAAAAGTTGTTGTACTTACGCATCGAATAGAGCTTTGCAAACAAACCTCAAAAATGCTCAAAGCGTTTGATGTAAAAAATAAAGTTATCAATAGTGCCATAAAAGAACTACCAGATCAAGATGAATATTCGTGTTTTGTAGCGATGATTGAAACACTAAAAAACCGTCTAAATGATGAAAAATTAAAAATACAAGATGTTGGTTTAGTGATAATTGACGAAGCTCATTTCAACTCATTTAGAAAGTTATTTAGTGCCTTTGAAAATGCCTTTATTCTTGGGGTTACAGCAACTCCATTGAGTTCGAATATTAAACTTCCGATGTATGAAAATTATAGCGAATTAATTGTTGGAGATACCATTCAAAACCTAATTAACAAAGGATTTTTAGCTAAAGCTACAACATACAGCTATGATGTTGGATTAACTTCATTAAAGGTTGGTATAAATGGCGATTATACCGTAAAATCTTCTGATGATTTGTATAGTAATATGGTAATGCAAGAAAAATTATTGCATGCTTACACAGAAAAATCACTGGGAAAGAAAACCTTGATTTTCAACAACGGAATCAACACTTCATTGCATGTTTATGAGAGTTTCAGACACGCAGGCTATAATATCAGACATTTAGATAATACAACTTCTACAGAGGATAGAAAAGCTATTTTGCAATGGTTTAAGAAAACTCCAGATGCTATTTTAACATCCGTTGGAATTCTAACCACAGGATTTGATGAGCCTACAGTTGAAACTATCATTTTAAATCGAGCTACGAAGTCGTTAACGCTTTATTTTCAGATGATTGGACGTGGCTCTAGAAAATTACCTCATAAAGATCATTTCACAGTTATTGACTTAGGAAACAACGCATTACGCTTTGGTTTGTGGAATAATCCTGTAGATTGGCAACATATTTTTAAATCTCCAGAATATTATTTAGAAAGCTTACGCGATGACGCTGATATTGAAAGTAATTTTAAATATGTAATGCCTGATGAATTGCGAAAAAAATTCTCAAAATCTGAGACTATTTCAATGGATGTTCATGAGGAATTCAAATTTACCGTCAAAAATAATTTAAAAGCCAAAACGATTATAGAAAAATCTTTAGAGCAACATGCAAAAATGTGTGTAGAAAATACCAAGGAATTAATTGGCGCTAGAAAACTTTCCAAAGAATTAAACGACGATATTGAATTTCGAATTAAACAATATTGCATTTGTTTAGGAAACGTTACTAAAAACTATAGAAGTTGGTTGGTAGAAGATTATACGTTAAAACTATCAATTGCAATTGGTAGATTATATCGTATTAAAATCATGTCAGAGCTTTAAAACACTTGCTTTATGCTATTTTACAATAATCATCTATTTGCACTATAATTTATAGTATGTAAAACTTTTTTATGTATATTTGCTCCCATATATTTCCTATATATTTACAAGCTCTTTGTAGGTGCGCTAACACCGATAATCAAAGGGCTTTTCTTTTTGTTATAAATTTGTTTTTTTCCAAAGTAGGTGAGGGTCAATATTATTAGTAGCTACCCTGTGTGTAATGAACCCTATTTGCTCACCTACAACTCTCGTTTTTCGATTGAATAAATAAATTTTCATATAATGAAATCCTAATTTGTTTCGCCAATATCGGGCTAACGTTGTTGTTTTGGTTCGGGATATCCTAATCCAAATATAGTTTTTCCCATTGTTAAAAGTTCGATGTTTCTCAAACACGACTTTTGCAACTGCTTGACTTATTGTTTCTGATGCCATACTCTATACGCTAACGCGGTTGAACGCGGGGAATTTGCAGTTAATTATGATTTAATAAAAAAATGCCTATATGAATAAACATATAGGCATTTATATAATGGCTTGAATTGTACCGATGGCTTGTATATTTTCCTATATTTTTTTGAGTAGGTGCGCTAACACCATTTTCACGGACAAATATACACTTTTTTTAATTATATGTATCAATTACATAAAAAATCCCGTCTTTTTGTCTAAAATCGCCCTCATAAAGCCAATCAAGGTCGTGCATTTCCTTACCATAGAAGTAAACTTCTTTTAGTGACAGATTTACAAACATTAAACTATCTTGATTGATTTGATGTAGTTGGTTTTTTTCGTTAAAAATGGCTAATACAAAACATTCATCGGGCATAATGCAAGAATGTATTTTATATCCGTTACCCTCATCATAAGTAGTAAGCGGAAGAAAAAAAACCTTGCGATTGCGATTGATAACCATAATTTTAAAATTAGGTTTCATACTTCGAACCATTTCGGGCAGAAACTTCAAAATTTTTAAGCTTTCTGCATCTAATCTTTTTGACATACTATGTAAGTTTTAATTTTGCCTGTACTCGTTTTAATTCATCGGGGTCAAGTAGCTCGAAAACATCATCGGTTAAACTTCGATTATTTGTGTAAATCTCGTTGTAAAGCCTTTTTAGTAGATGATAATTGTTTCTTTGATACAACAAGGTATCAGCTACTTTTTTGTCGTTTTCTGTCCAACCTCGAGGGTCTAACCAATCCCACCAACTATTTTTATCGCTGTATTTAGTACCCAAATCGTGAGCTAATTGTTTAGCGGCACTTTGAACGCCTTTATTGGTTGTAATCTTATCAGCTTTATTTTGTGCAACAATTGGATTTTGATTTTGGCTAAAATTCTGATCGTTTTTTACTTCTTGGTTTTTTTCGTCTATTTCAACCTGTAGCGAGTTAAATTTTTGATACTGACGAATGATAAACCGAATAATCGGGAATATTACTATAAGACCGATTAAGATATAAAGCCACTTTTTCCAATTAAAAGTGGCTTTAGTATTAGTGGTTTTACGTTGATACATAAAGACTACTTTTTGTATTTTTTATACAGGATGATTGCGCCTGTTATCGTTACGAGTGCTACAGCTCCGATAATGATTTTCTTTTTGTGGTTTGTCCAAAATTCTTTCATAAATAGAATTATTTTATTGGTTGAACTTTTTTTTTTACGTCGATTTCTTTGAATGTAGTCCCGTACCATTTACGGAACATATTCGTAACTTCTGCTTTAGTTACTTTGTTATCCTTATTTGGGTCAAAAATTGGATTTTGTTTTGCAATTAGCGAGGCACTCAAGCCTTTTGTTTGAAAAACATAATCATCACTTTTATTTATCGCATTTGGGAAGAAAGTAACCAAATAGGTATCTACAAATGAATTAGGCGTAGTGCCTGTAATTCGAATGACTTCTTTGTAGTATTGTTCTACTACCGCCATTTGTTGAACGAATGACATTTTTGCCAATTCAGATAGATAGTACTTTTTGCCGTTAATTGTCTTGTATTGCACTCCTGCCTTATCACGAGTGAATTGTATAAGTCCTACAGAACCAATCGAGTTAGTTTTAGCAGGGTTAAACGTTTTGGCAGTTTCGAAATACATTACAGCAAGTAGCCAATTCGGGTTAATACCTAATCGATTGGCTACATCTGTAACAGCTTGAAGCTTTTCAGAAGTTAATTTTTGCTTGAAAAAATTACTTATCATTGGCTTCTTTTTCTTTGTCTTTTTCTAAACCTTCAAATTTTTCAATTGCATAACCAATTATATCGAAGATTACAATTGCGTATGCTCCGTACTTCAGAACGAAACGCATACCATTAATGAAACTTTTCATACTGATTAATTTTTGTAGTTTCTACCGAAATAACCAAAGACCTTTTTACCACTTGCAGTTTTGCCACTTCCGTTTGGAGTGATACAAAGTGAAAGTTCGTTAATCACAATGACCTGCGTTTTAACATTCATTAAAACGTGATAGGTTTGCGATGTTCCCATTGATTTGTTTTGAATAGTACAAATCATTTTTTGATAATTTTTGATTTCGCCTGTCTTTTCATTAACAGACTCAACATTATCAAGACCTTTGCCGTTAGCACCTTTGTAAGGTGTAACAACTGCAACCATTAAGCCGTATTTAGTTTTACGCCACGCATTTACAATTGTTTCACCTGCAAAATCTCCTTGCTTGATTTTCGAGTAAGTTGCACCGCTTTTTTTGTATTGCGTATCGTCATTTTTGGCACTCGTATTAGAGTTGCTTTTTTGATTGTTTGAGTTAGTTCCTGCCTTGTAGTAACGAACTCCATCAACTTCAATATAATTTGACATACTGATTAATTTTTAGGTTGTTCTTTTTTCTTTTTGAATAGTCCAACAAGTGTAGCAACGCCTATAACTAACTGAACGACTATTTTTATAATTTCCGATGTGGGTGTTCCATCAGTTGGAACCGATTGGACTACTTGCGTTGAAGTCAGTCCAACCGAACCCACCAATAACTTAGTATTAAACATTAATATCTACGTTTAGTTTGTGGTTTTTTCGTCAAACGAACCACTAAAATGATTAAAAGAGTGATGCCGACCACAGCACCAAACACTTTAAGCCAATTTTGTTTAAACCACGTAGACATTGTGTTATCTACCAAAGTTGCACCTGCTTGACCTGCCGATGTTGAACCTGCCAAGACTTGACCTGCTCCCGACAATGCCCCACCTGCTGCACCTGTCAAAATTTCCCCAATATTTGGGTTCGATTTGGCAACTGCTTGAGCTTGCGCCTGTGCTTGTTGCGCTACTTGAGCATCGTATTCAGCCTGTGCCTTACTTTGCTCTGCAATAGCTTTTTTCTCGTAGTGCGCATTTTGCATTGCTCCAACTAATCCAGTTGGGTCAAATGAACCTGCCACTTTTACCAAATTCTTAAAGCTAATTTGTTTCGTTGCTTTTTTAACGAAACCGCCAATTTTTTTAAAAAATCCCATTTCGTTAAATTATTTGATTAAACCAAGTGCTAACAACTCCACATCTTTACGCATAAAGAATTTAATAACAGAACCCGGGTTTTTTCTGATATTGATTGAAACAATACCTTTCAAAGGCATTTGAATGAAACCAACAAAAGAAGGCACTACCTGTCCGTTGTTTTTTACATACGCTACAGGGTCAATATCTTGTGTAGTAGCTCTGATTTCTCTCATAGAGTGTTTAGTAACTACACCATTGTCGTGCGTAAGGTTCAACTCCGTGATGTTTGCATCATCATCCATAACAAGGATGTCGAAATTTTTAACATTCACATCGTAATTTGTTTGCTCATCGGGAATACTTTTTTCCTCGTACATGAAAACGTCATCAGATGAAAGCGGACTTTCGATGCCATCTATCACATAGCGTTTAGTAGTTTCCAATGATTTCAGAGCGATTTTTAATTTGTCGTTAGCTCCCATTACTAACGCACCGCCATCAGTTAGCTCGATAACTGCAACGGTTTTAAAACTTTCGGGAAAAGAAGCAGGAAAAGAACCAATCGCATCATCGCCAAAGGTAGAAGCCAAAAGAAATCTTTTTAACGAAACAAAACCTTGAGTTATCTCAATGTTTGAACCGCCGTTTCTTTCAACTTGAATTGAAATAAGTTCTTGACCAAGTTCCTCAACGGTTCTATCGGTATAAAGAACGATGCTTTCAATTCCTTTTTGAATTTCCGCTTTTGATTCAGCTACTCCTGTAGTGTCCAAAATGTTCATACTTAAATGAATTTAGTTATACAATAATTTAAAGTGCAATGTTATCGTATAAAAAAAAGTGCAAAATCGGATTTGCACTTTTTTACCTAAATTTGTACTAATTTGTACTTATTCGCATATTTTAAAATAATTGGCAAAATGTTTGTATAGTACGTATTTGGGTAGTTCGTAATGTTCCTTTATTTCCTTGTGGATTTTCTTTGCAGTCGTTTCGGAACATTCTAATAATAAAGCTATTTGCTTTGGATAAACGATACTGAACTGATTTACTTTTGATGAACTCATTTGTTTACTTTTTAGTATTAGGGCAGGGGTTGGAGCTCCTGCCTATTTTTGTTTTAAAATTTCAGTTAACTTGTCGGAAAGCAATTCGGGTTCAAGAAAATTGAACTTTATAAAAATACAAATGATTTTAGCCAAATTATAGACGAAATAAAAGGCGGTTTTGATTGGTAGCAAAAGGATAATTATTGCAAAGCCGAAAATGTTTTTTGCGCTCATAAAAGTGAAATTTGATTATTGATTTTTTTGTTATCTCT
The DNA here is from genome assembly GCA_020048955.1 of Flavobacterium sp. Taxonomy (GTDB): domain Bacteria; phylum Bacteroidota; class Bacteroidia; order Flavobacteriales; family Flavobacteriaceae; genus Flavobacterium. Next base: position 14,488 of record JAIFLT010000162.1, on the reverse strand, counting down.
AGATAGTTTTACATCGGGATTTATGATGCTCTCAAAAGGTACATTCGGGAGCGTTAAAAAATCCGATTTTGTACCGATTTTGTAGGTACTAAATTCGAGTGTTTTTACGATGGGTTTTTCAGTCGTTTTTTTCATAAAATTAGAATTTCAAATTATACAAATCTGTTAAATTAGAGCCGACTATCATCAGTCGGCTTTTGAGTTTTTTTAGTAACCTAAATTTTTCAAAAATTGATTACAGATTTCGTTGCTTTTTAATAGCTTTTCGAGAGTAGGATTTTCATTGTTTAAGTGCTTTAAAATTTGTGTAATTTTAGTCTTAATTCTGGACTTTGTAACAGGGCATTCGTAGAAGTTTAAAACGTGCTTTAAATCATCTAAATCAGCGCCTTTATTAATCAATTCAGACATATAAAAACTAATAAGGCGGTCAATCGGGTTTAAGTCGCTTGCTATTGCCTTTTGTTTTCTTGCTTCTAAATAGTGATTTAAGCCACTTTTAGCGATGTTTGTAAGTTCTTGGGGGTTGATTGTAATTAAGTCCTTAAAAGTCTTTAATTCACTTGTTAGCAATCCTTTTTCGGTTAAGTACTTTTTATGGTCATATGCTTTTATAGTAAATTCATAACGGACCAGGTTATCCAAGAAAGATGATTTTTGCGGAGATAGAAAAGCATTATAAAACGTAGACGATTTAGTTTGCAATTCTATTCCTTTGTGATAAACTTTACAATATGGGCGTGAGTTCGTTGCTTTTTCACGCTTATTGAAGTCTAAACCAAGATTTATAATTTTACCTTGTTTGTTGGTTTTCTTGATGGTATGCATCAAAGGTTTACAGCTTGATTTGGGAAAGTTATTCATCAATCCGATAGCAGTTTCATAGCTTTTTATGTCTATTAGTTGATTAATACAGATATCAATATCAGAAACCAAAGCATTTAAAAATACACTTTCGGGGATTGATACAACGTACTGACTATTAATATCTTGCAAAATAGCTTTATAATTATGCTTTGTAATTCCCTCAAAGTATTTACTTTTGAGCATTTTTGCAGAAACTTGGAGTACGAGATACTCAACTAAATATCCTTGTTTATTTGGGTAGGTTTTGAAGTAATAACGATACGTAATACCATCAATTATTTTTGTAAATGGTTCAGCATCGTTTAACGAGTTTTCAAAACTCAAATTATCGGGGTAAAACTTCAAGTAAGGCATTACAAGATTTGGGTCGATGATTTTTATATCATCTTTTTTAATGCGAAGTTTTAATGAATCTATTAAGCCTATATTAAACATAATTAAAATTTTATAATTAATAGCTTGATAGTCAGAAAAGTAACAAAAAGTATTGCACTATAATTTATATTATGTAAAATAGAATTTTTTAAAAGTACTACACTGTTTAATAATAAAATATCCGAATTAAAGTTTTAAAACTATAAACATAAAGGTTGATTGAATGTTTATCTTTATTAAATTTGCACTTTGATTGATTTTATCTATTTTTATAAAAATAAGTTATACTATGAGTAATGCCATTTCTGAACGTGTTGCAAACTTTTTAAAAGAATACGAACCATTCAATTATTTATCATTTAATGATTTAATAAATATTGCTACCACTATTCGAGTAATTAATCTGGAAAAACACAAATCATTGTTTCAAATTAATGACAAGCTTCATGATTCTTTCTATGTTGTAGCTTCTGGCGTTATACATTTAACAGTAATCTCAGATGCTGAAGAAACTTTGTTGAATAAATGTTATGCCGGAGATATTTTTGGATTACGTCCTTTTTTTGCTAAAAATAATTACCAAATGACCGCAAAAGCACGTGAAGAAAGTATTGTTTATGCTATCCCTATTGCAACTTTCAAACCTTTCGTGGCTCAAAATACCGAAGTTTTAAATTTCTTGTTAGAAAGTTTTGCCGCTAATACCAAAAACAACTTTGATAATAAGAGTAATGCTTCGCTTTCTGATAATGTTGGATATAATGATAATCAATCGGATATGTTATATTTTCAATCTTTGACTTATAATAAAACTCCTTTAACAATAAGTAGTTCCACCACTATTAAAGAGGTTGCTATATTGGCTACAGAAAGTATGATGGATAGTGTTTTAATTACAGATCAAAGTTTGCCAGTAGGTATTGTTACCGATAAAGATTTTAGATCAAAAGTAGCAACGGGACGTTTTCCTTTATCTACTACTATTGACAAAATAATGGCAGCACCTGTAATTACGGTTACAGAAAATATTTCGGTGGCAGAAGCCCAGTTGGTCATGCTTAAACACGGAGTTACACACCTTTGTGTTACCCAAGACGGAACCGATAAATCTGAGGTTAAAGGAATTATTTCTGAACATGATTTAGTAGTTGCTCAAGCTAATAATCCTGGTGTTCTTCTCAAAGAAATAAAACGTTCACAAACGGCAAAAGAGCTTAAATTAGTTCGAGATAAACTAACTGATATTATTCAATCGTCATTAAATAAAAATATTCCTATAACTCACATAAACAGTATTGCTGGCGAAATAACCCTAGCTATTGTGAAAAGAGCTATAGAACAAGCTATTTTAGATTTGGGCTCACCTCCTGCTCGTTTCGCTTGGTTTAGTATTGGTAGTCAAGGTCGTAAAGAACAGTTGCTTTTGACCGATCAAGATAGTATTTTGGTTTTTGAAGATGTTGCAGCCGATAAATACCGAGATGTAAAAGATTATTTTTTAAAATTAGCAAAAAAAACTACTTCAACTTTAGAAAAAGCTGGATTTGTTTTCTGTCCACAAGGTCACATGGCAAGTAATATGCTTTGGTGTAAATCATTGACAGACTGGATAAAACAATACAATAGTTGGATAAATACTCCAGGTGAAAATTCTAATGAAATAAGTAGTATTTTCTTTGATTACGAAATGGCTTTAGGCGAACAAAAAATTGAAGATGCCATTACTGAAACGATATTTAAAAATGCTAAAAGCAATGTCCTTTTCTTTGATTATTTGGGTAATGATGCCCTAAAAAAACCCACACCTTTAAACTTTTTCAAAAAATTTAATTTAGAAGAAGAAGGCGAACATAAAGGAAAATTTGATATTAAAACAAGAGCTTTAATGCCTCTTGTTGATGGTGCAAGAATGTTGACCTTGAGCAATGGTATCAAAGGAATAAACAGTACCTATTTGAGATACAAACAATTAGCAATTGTTGATCCTAAATTTTCTGAAGTCTATTTGAATTGTGCCGATGCATTTTTGGTTTTATCAAAATTTAGAGCAGTTGAAGGTTTAAAAAATGATAGTTCCGGACAATATATTAATTTAGATGAGTTAAATAAAGTAGATAGAGAAAAACTCAAAACCGCACTCAATCCAATGCGTGATTTAGAAGAATTAATTAAAGATCGTTTTCAACTGACTCAATTTTCATAAATATGCTCGATTGGCTAAAAAATATCAATAAAGAACATCCCGAATTTTGGAAAACCTATCTATCTAAATTTGATAAAAAATCGAATAGATACGTGGTGTTATCAACCGAAACCTCAGGACTTAACCCAAAGAAAGATGTCATCTTGTCTTTTGGAGCTGTTGGAGTTGTAAACGATACTATTCTAATTAGTGATGTTTTTGAAGTAGTTATTCCACAACATAAGTTTCTTCATGAAAACGGATTATCTAATGATTTTCTTTTAGAAAGTTTACCACCTAAAATGTCTGAAATTCAAGCAATTGAAATGATTATCAACTATATTGGCAATGCAACTTTAGTTGGGCATCGCATTCATTTTGATATTGAAATGATTAATGAAGTTTTAGAAAAATCTTCTTGTGGAAGACTTAAAAATGAAGCTTTAGATATTGAAATGATGTACAAAAAACTGCACGATATTAATGATAAAAATTTCTCACTTGATGAGTTAAGTCACCTTTTTAAAATTGCTAAAACCGAACGGATTTCAACAACCGATGATGCATATACTATTGCTTTATTGTTCTTAAAACTTAAAAGTAGATTGGGTTTAAAGTAATACGAAATGGCTATATAAAATCATATTTTAAAAATAATAAATGTAGCACTATGGATTGGGCTAATCTAGAAAAATATCATAACGAAAACTTTGCTTTAATTCAATCGCGCTTCACTCCTATTGTTTTTATGGGTGATTCCATAACAGAGTTTTGGTCCAATTATGACAATTCATTTTTTGCTAATAACGGATTTATTAATCGGGGCATTAGTGGTCAAACAACTTCTCAAATGTTGTTGCGTTTTCCTCAAGATGTAATTCAACTACAACCTTCTAAAGTTGTTATTTTAGCGGGAATTAATGATATTGCCCAAAATACTGGTCCTATTTCAATTGAACAAATTATGAGAAATATAATTTCAATGGTAGAATTGGCAAAAGCAAATCATTTTGAAGTAATTTTATGCTCAGTGCTTCCGGCAAATAAATTCGATTGGAATCACAAAATTCAACCTGCAAAAAAAGTAATTGAATTGAATAAATTGATTAAAAAATTTGCTGAAGAAAACAACATTACCTATGTTGATTATTACTCAACTATGGTCGATGAGAATAAAGGCTTGAAAAAAATATATGGTAATGATGGCGTTCATCCCAACAAAGAAGGATACAAAACAATGGAACAATTGCTTCTTAAAGCGATTTTATAAAACTATATTATGACTAAAGAAGAAATTTTACAAAAAGTAGTGGAACGTATCAAAGACAACGAATATGATCACGAAATAGAAACCTTTTTAAAGCGTAAAGAAGTAAATACAGACGAGTTTAAATCTATTATTGAAACGGCTCGTGCTTTGGTTTTAGAGGAACGCCTTAAGGTTATGCCAAAAAGAAACCTTTCTGTTTTTGTGCTATTTCTAATTTTAGCCATAGCAACGATATACTTCTTTGCCTATTATTTGCCTGAAACCAATGTACACCAGAGCAAAACTATTTTATCTATTGTAGGTGCCGCTATTTTTTGTTTTCTAAGTTTCCTTGCTGTTGCCTATTACGGAACATGGAAACCCCAATTTCTAAAGCATCGAGACAAACCAAGAATTGAATTTCCTTTAATGACTTTGATGCTAATTCCTGGAATCATTGTTTATTTTATTTTCTCTTTATGCTTTTCTAATGGTGCCGACAGAATTTTAAAAGCTACTCAAGTTGATGCCGTGGGAACCGTTGTTGATGGTGGTGTTACCGAAGTAAAAAGAGTGCTACGCTCAGGTGGAGCCTCTTTTGCATCGATAACCGTTGAATTTGAAACTAAAGATGGAAAAACCGTTAGAGCCACCGAAGATATTTCGAGTTATCGTTTTAAAGATTTCTATTTGGGACAAGAACTTAATATTGTTTATTCTAGTGAAGATCCCTCTAATATTGATTTGTTGATTGACGATGAAAGCATTAAAGAGTTGAAAAACACACAACAAAGAGATTTTACTCCTAATGATTTATTGACTTTAATGACTACCAAAAAAGAAAACATTAAAGCGGCTTTAAACGATATTTCTTTTGGTTGGGAACAAAAAAGCGATGCTTGGATGAACGAAAAAAGCAAATCGGCGTTAATGATTAACGACGCTGAAGTGCGATTGATAACCACATTTGACAAAACAAACAGCTATCCTGCGACTTTAGAAAAAATGGGATTCAAGAAAATTGAAACGAATAATGGGAAAAAAGCCGACAAAATTGAAATCCTTTTTGGAGATAAATTATATGAAAATGACATGTATTATTTTCAAATTAAAACAGTGGTTTCTTCAGGACAGCAAATGAGTGTAGTTTTAGTTAACAAAAAATAAAAAAAATCGTGAAACATCTATTAAATAAAAAATATTTTAGATTATTAAAAGAGATAGAAGAACCTAAAATTGAGTATAAGATTCAAGAAAATAGACAACTAATTAAATACAATAAACCGTTTAGTAGTATCAAATTTTAGAAATAAAAATAATAATCAAACCCATGGAAAAAAACAACACACCAGTATTTACCTTAACCATTATAGCCATCATTGTTGGAGTTGCTTTATTCAAGCAAATTGATTTTAATACCTTTACTGTTGAGAAAAAGGTACTTTCGGCTATTTACTTTGTAACTTTTGCTGCTTCGGTTTATATTTTGGCGAAGTACTATATTGGTAAATCTAAGAAATAAAAAAAAACTGCTCCGTTTCTGAAGCAGTTTTTCAAAATTAAATAAAATAAAAAATTATAATTTTCCTTCCTTAATTTCGTCCACAATCTCAGGGTTTAATAAGGTTGAAATATCGCCAAAGTTAGAGAAGTCGCCTTCGGCAATTTTTCTTAAAATTCTACGCATGATTTTTCCGGAACGTGTTTTGGGTAAACCACTCACAAACTGAATCTTATCCAATTTTGCAATTGGTCCAATTTGATCAGAAATTAATTGGTTAATCTCTTTAGCAAGGTTAGTTCTATCACGAGTTTCTCCAGTTTCTTTCAAGATAACAAATCCGTAAAGTGCATTTCCTTTTATATCATGTGGAAAACCAACTATAGCACTTTCTGCCACCGCCGGATGTTCGTTAATAGCATCTTCAATTGGTGCTGTTCCTAAATTGTGTCCAGAAACAATGATTACGTCATCTACTCTACCGGTAATTCTATAATACCCAACTTCATCGCGTAAAGCACCGTCACCGGTAAAATATTTTCCTGGAAAAGCGGTAAAATACGTTTCTTTATAACGTTGATGGTCGCCCCAAATTGTTCTTGCCATAGAGGGCCAAGGGAATTTAATACACAAACTTCCTGTTACTTGGTTGCCTTCAATTTCGTTGCGCAATTCATCCATTAAAACGGGTTGAATTCCGGGTAAGGGTAAAGAAGCATACGTTGGTTTTGTGGGTGTTACAAATGGAACTGGCGAAATCATAATGCCACCCGTTTCTGTTTGCCACCACGTGTCTACTAACGGACAACGCTTTCCTCCTACGTGATCGTTATACCAGTGCCAAGCTTCTTCATTAATTGGCTCGCCAACCGAACCAATGACTTTAAGCGAACTCAATGGAAAACGTTGCACATAATCTAAACTTTCTTTTGCCAAAGCACGTATAGCTGTTGGTGCAGTGTAGAATTGATTCACTTGGTGTTTTTCGATTACTTCCCAAAAACGACTAAAATCTGGATACGATGGAACGCCTTCAAAAATTACGGTTGTGGCACCATTTAATAGTGGTCCGTAAAGAATATAGGAGTGTCCGGTAATCCAACCAATATCGGCAGTACACCAATAGACATCGTTTTCTTCGTATTTGAAAATATTTTTAAAAGTATAAGCCGTATAAACCATATATCCTGCCGTGGTATGAACCATTCCTTTAGGTTTTCCAGTAGAACCCGAAGTATAAAGAATAAACAAAGGATCTTCAGCATCCATAATTTCGGCTACACAATTTGGAATGGCAGCGTCCATTAACGGTTGTAACCATTGGTCACGTCCTGCTTTCATAGAAACCTCTGTATTGGTTCTTTTTACTACCAAGACTTTTTCTACACAAGGCGATTTTTCTAAAGCTTCATCTACAATTCCTTTTAAGTCGATGGCTTTATTTCCGCGGTAACTTCCATCAGAAGTAATGACCATTTTACATTCAGAATCATTAATTCTAGCTGAAACTGCCGATGAAGAAAATCCTGCAAAAACCACCGAGTGAATGGCACCAATCCTGGCACATGCCAAAATTGAAACAGCCAATTCAGGTATCATTGGAAGATAAATACAAACTCTATCGCCTTTTTTTATGCCTTGTTCACGCAAAACATTTGCCATTCTCGAAACTCTTGCATACAATTCGTTATAAGAAATATGTTGTGCTGCTTCGTTAGGATCGTTTGGTTCAAATATGATAGCTGTTTTTTCTCCTCTTTTGGCCAAATGACGGTCGATGCAGTTTTTAGTGATGTTCACTTTTGCATCTAAAAACCATTTGAATTGGGCTTCTTGCATATCAAATTCCATTACTTTTTCCCATTTTTGGTACCAAGTAAAGTTTTCATCAGCTACTCTGTCCCAAAATTTTCTTGGTTCTCGCACCGATTTCTTATACATTTTAAAGTAATGCTCTAAATTGTCAATTGTATAGTAACTCATCTTCTTTAGTGATTAGTAATTAGTCATTTATTTTTGTAAATATAAATATTCTATAAATGCAAAAAAGATATTTATTGCAAAATTACTATATATAGTAAAATAAAATAGAACTATTAGCTGATAATTCTACCGTCTTTCATTTCAATAATTCGGTCGCTTTTGTGAGCAAAATCATCGTCGTGGGTAACTGCAATGATTGTTTGACCAAAATTTCGTGTCAGCTCTTGAAAAATATCAAATACAATGGCTGTGTTTTTACTATCTAAATTTCCTGTTGGTTCGTCGCCCATAATGAGTAATGGGTCATTTATTAAAGCTCTAGCAATGGCTACACGTTGTTGTTGTCCGCCCGAAAGTTTACTGGCTGGTTTTAATGCTTGGTCTTGCAAACCTAATATTTCTAGTTTTTGAAAAGCTCGTGCTTCAATTTCTTTTTCAGATAATTTTCCCAGTTTCAATGCAGGAATCATTACATTTCTTAAACAAGAAAACTCTGGTAGCAAGTAATGAAATTGAAATACAAACCCTATTTTTTCGTTTCTTAATTCAGCTAATTGGTCGGTAGATAAACCTGTCATCAATTTATTATCAATATATAATTCGCCATCATAATCAGTATCCATGGTAGAAAGTACATATAAAAGTGTTGATTTGCCACTACCCGACTTTCCTATCATAGAAAGAAATTCTCCTTTTTTTACATCAAATGAAATTTCTTTTAGCACTTGAAATTCTGTTGGCTCGTGGAAGAATTTATTTATTTTTTTGGTTTCTAGAATGTTCATTTTTATTTTCTTAAAATTTCAACCGGATCTACATTTGCTGCTTTCTTTGCCGGAATATAACCTGCAAAAAACGTTATAACCAATCCAATAATAATGCCTTGAATAAATTTTTTAAATTCATAATCTATTGGAAAATAACCAATATCGCCACCAACATACACATTTTTTAAAATAGCTATTAAAATGGTAGCCATAAGTACACCACCAATAACACCCATAATTCCAATAGAAACCGCTTGTGTTACAAATATTCTAATGACATCTTTTCCTTTAAATCCCATGGCTTTTAAAATAGCAATATCATTTATTTTTTGAGAAACCGTCATGTTTAAGATGTTGTAAATTCCGAAACCCGCCACTAATAATATGGTTAAGGAAACAAATGTGATGATGATTTTACGCATTTTGTTAGCCGCCATAAACGTTTCATTGGCTTGTTTCCATCCTTCGGCTTTGTAACCTGTTAGGGCTGAAATTTTTTTGGCAACGGTTTCTGCTTCTTCCGAATCATAAATATTTACGTTAATGTCGGTAATGTAGCTCGTTCCTTCTTTCAATAATTGTTGCGCAGTTGCAATATTGATGTAAGACCTTGTTTTATCTGTAATAGAATTGTTTGTTTTAAAAATGCCAATGATTTTAAAAGTACGATTAATTCCTTTAGAAGAAGTTAAGTTCAAATTATCATTTAGATTTAAATTCATTTTTTCAGAAATACCGCTTCCTATAACAATTCCGTTGGTATTGGATTTTAGTAGTTCAAAATTTCCTTCTACCATAAATGATTTTATATCAAACATCAAGTTAGCTTCATCGGGTTTTATGCCAACAGAAATACCTGATATTTGCGATTTACCGTTATTATAAAAAACATTTGAATTGACTTGAGGTGTTACAACCGTTACTTCTTTTTGTTTTAAAATGGTTTCAATAACCAAATTTGGATTGATGATGGTATTGTTTACAGGAACAATTTTTGGATTAATTATAATGGGTTTAGCGTTAGTATCATCAATCAAAGGTTTACTAATTTCATCGTCTTTGTACACTCGAATATGAGAGGTAGATTTAAAAATTGCAGCACTCGAACTCTTGTCAAAACCTACCAACATGCAATTCATAAAAATATAAATCGACATTCCTAAAACAACACCCATAACAGCAACTGCCGTGAGTTTTTTGTTAGAAACAACATAGGTTTTTGCAATGGCTGAATTGATGTTCATTTTTTTAGTTTTTAGCGATTAGCTCTTAGTGATAGTCTTTAGTGATTTTTTTTATTCTTTACTCCCTACTCTTAACTCCCATCTCCCAACTCCCAACTTCCAACTTTTTTTATAATTTTAATGGTAAAAGTACGTCGTCTTTAGTTACTCCTTCTAAAACTTCAACATATTCTGTAGAAACAATTCCAGGTTTTATGATTACATATTCCTCTTTTCCTTTTACGTTTACTTTGTTTCCAAATCCAACATAATTTCTTGGAATTAATAAGGCATTTTTCTTTTCCCCAACTAAAATATTGGCTTCTAATTGTGTTCCGAAAAGGGAATTTTCTATAGGTTTATCAAAAATTACTTTGCAAATAAAAGATTGTGTTTGTTGGTCAAATGCCGAAAGTATTTCAGAAACTTTTCCTTTTAAAACATTATTTTTATGGGTGTTTAGTTTAATAAAAACGGTTTGTCCTAATGTTACTTTTCCGATGCTGTTTTCATCTACGTTTAAAACGGCTTCTACTTTTGTTTGATTTGCAATGGTGGCAATAATCTCTCCTTTTTTTACATAATCACCATTGTTTTTTAGTTTTTTGATAACCGTTCCGCTTTCAGTTACCATAATCAAATTATAATTTTTAACAACTTGATTGCTTTTCAATTGACCTTTAGTAGCAATTTGTTGTTGTTTAGCTTGTTGCAAAATAACTCGATATTGTTTTTTTAAAGAATTTAAACTAGATAACGAATTTTTAGCTGCTAATTGTGCGTTTTCATATTCTACTTTCGAACCAATATTTTGCTGATTCAAGCGTTCATAGCGTTCGGCTTGCTTTTTGTCTTGTGCATATTTGCTTTCGGCAAACTGAATATTTTGTTCGAGTTGCATTAAGCGTTCATAGCGTTCGGCTTGCTTTTTGTCTTGTGCATATTTGCTTTCGGCAAACTGAATATTTTGTTCGAGTTGCATTAAAGCAGGAGCACTAGATGTTACATTTTCGTTAGAAATTACAATTTGTTGTTGCGAAGTTTCTGCATTGATTTTGTTGATTTCATTGTCTAACCTTGCGATTGTTTTTCCTTTAGCAACCGTGTTTCCTACTTCAAAATTAGCATCTTGCAACACACCATCTGTTTGAGCCGTGAGATTATATGAATCGTCCCATTCTAATTGACCTGAGGCAAAAACTAATTCTTTAATATCTTGATTTATAGGATGAATTTCATCACTTTTTCCACAAGAAAAAAGCGATAAAACGGTTATTATAGCTAGTATTTTTTTCATTTTGACATTAATTTTAGGGTTGTATTCATGATTTTATTGCCTTGATTTATCAAATCGATTTCAAATTTGGAGAACTTCCATTTTAGCATCATCATTCTAAAACTTCCCATAATGAGGTGAACGAGTTCTTGTGTTTCGATAGTATTTGTAAATTCATTATTTTCTTTACCAACTTCAATGATTTTTGTTATTAATTGTATTTTATAGTCAATTATTTTCATAATAGATTGATTGATTTTTTCTGATTCATCAAACAAACCTTCTGATAAAATAGCCACCACAAAATGAGGATTATTACTAAAAAACTGAAATTGACTGCTGAAAAGTTTTTTTAATTTTTCTTCAGAAGTGCCTTCTTTTTCAAAAATCACATCTAATCGTTCTTTAATATTGCTTCCTAAATAATTTAATAACAAAACGATAATGTCTTCTTTGTTTTTAAAATGTCTATACAAAGCACTTTCAGAAAATGCCATTTCTTGTGCTAAATTTTTTGTAGTTAATCCTTTTATCCCTTTTTCCATTAAGAGTTTTCCTGCGGATGCTATTATTTCTTGTTGCCTTTTAGAAGTAGTGTCAACCATAATTGAATAAGTTAGTGAATATTCACACTGCAAATTTACACTAAAAAAAGTCAACAAAATTATTTATTGACTTTTTTAATTTGTTTTTATCTAAACGAACCTATTTTTGCTTTAATAAATTCTTCTCTAACTTCATCAATAATAGCTTCATCGTCTATTGTCGATGGAATTTGGAAATTTTCGCCATCGGCAATACTTCTTAATAATTTGCGTAAGATTTTGCCCGAACGTGTTTTAGGTAGTCGTTGAACAATAACCACATCGCGTAAGGACGCAACGGCACCAATTTGCTCACGAACAAGCAGAACCACCTCATGCTGCAATTGAAAATGCTCAATATCTTCGCCCGATTTATTAACCACTAACGCCAGAGGAACTTGACCTTTTAACTCGTCATTAATACCAATAACTGCACATTCTGCAACCGAATGATGTGAAGATACAATTTCTTCCATTTCGGCGGTTGAAAGTCGATGACCTGCCACATTAATAACATCATCTACTCTACCGGTTATAAAAATATAGTTTTCATCATCTTTAAATCCGCCATCGCCAGAAAAGTAATATCCCGGAAATTTATTCAAATATCCTGCTTTAAAACGTTCATTATCTTTCCATAAATCGAGCATGGTTCCGGGTGGCAATGGCAATTTGATTACTACATAACCTTCTTCATTGGGTCCTAATTCTTGTCCGTTTTCGCCAAAAATTCTAATGTCATAACCCGTAACTGCTTTTCCGGCAGAACCTGGTTTTATGGGTAAATACTCCACGCCCATCATGTTAGCAATCATGGGCCACCCCGATTCTGTTTGCCACCAATGGTCAATTGCAGGAACAGGAATGTGCTCGCGATACCATTCTAATGTAGCCACATCGCAACGCTCACCTGCTAAGAATTGAGTTCGTAAACACGATAAATCATATTGTTTGATAAATTTGCCGTTTGGATCTTCTTTTTTGATGGCACGAATGGCAGTTGGAGCAGTAAACATAATGCTTACTTTATGCTCGGCAATTACTCTCCAAAACGTACTTGCATCGGGTGTTCGGATAGGTTTTCCTTCAAAAATAACCGTTGTATTTCTATTAATTAGTGGTCCATAAACAATATAACTATGCCCCACAACCCAACCCACATCGGAAGCAGCCCAAAAAACCTCGTCTTGTTTAGCTCCATAAATGTATTGCATTGAAAATTTGAGTGCTGTGGCATAACCACCAGTATCTCTAACAATTCCTTTGGGTTTTCCGGTAGTTCCAGAAGTATATAAAACATACAGTGGATGAGTGGCATTTACAGGAACACATGGAGCTTCATCTGAACCTGGATGAGTGGCATTTACAGGAACACATGGAGCTTCATCTGAACCATACACTAAAGCATCATAATCAACATCATATTTTTTAAACGGAATTTTGGCACCTAATTTTCTATTGAAAACGATTACTTTTTTAGGTTTGTGTTCGGCTAATGCTATGGCTTCGTCCACTAATGGTTTGTATGCAATGAGTCTGTCAATTTCTATTCCAGATGATGCCGTGATGATTAATCTTGGTTTGCAATCATCAATTCTTATGGCTAATTCGTGAGGTGCAAAACCACCAAAAACAACAGAATGCGTTCAATTCTTATGGCTAATTCGTGAGGTGCAAAACCACCAAAAACAACAGAATGCGTCACTCCTATTCGTGCACAAGCCAGCATGGCAAAGGCAGCTTGCGGAATCATAGGCATATAAATTACAGCGGTATCGCCTTTTTTTAATCCTAAAGAAATCATGCCACCTGAAAGTTTAGCCACTTCGGTTTTAACTTCGTTATAGGTATATTTTTTTACAGTTTGTGTTACAGGAGAATCATAGATGATAGCAGTTTGATCTCCGTAGCCATCTTCAATGTGTTTATCTAAAGCTAAATAGCATACATTTAATTCTCCATCTTTGTACCATAATGGATAATCATTATCATCTTTTGATAAAATAATAGTTGGTTTATTATACCATTCTAATTCGTTTGCTTGCGCTTTCCAAAATGCTTCAGGAGATTGCGTACTTTGGTTATAAAATTCTTGGTAATTCATTGGTATTGTAAGGTTTGTGTTTGTTATACTTGTAAAGTAAATGTAAGTATTAATACAATACCAAATGAAATTTTCTTGCTAAATAGGTATATACGAAAACGTTTGCGTGAATATTGGTTTTAAAATTTATTTGGAAATTTTCTACAATTTTTTTAGTAAACAGTGTAAGTACTAAATTTTTAAAAGGTGTTTTTGCTTGTTAGTTAGATGTTTAAATTTTTCAGTTATAAATATACATTTAATCAAGGAATTAGGTTTATTTCTTGAATATAAGTTTTAATTTATTTCACTACTAACCGACAAAATATTTTAGGACAAAGGGCTACTTTTTACAGTTAGCCCTTTTTTTCATACTTTTCAAGTGCAAATAAAAAAAG
>JAIFLT010000089.1 GCA_020048955.1 Flavobacterium sp. | reverse complement strand
CCATCCATAATATCAATATGAAACCAATCGGCTTCAGAATTGTTAATCATTTCGATGTCGCGTTGTAAGTTGGCAAAATCAGCAGCAAGGACAGATGGAGCAATTAAAGTGTTTTTCATTGTGTAGTTGTGTTGTTTATTCTGAATTTATTACTTCACAAAACTATATTTTATTATTGAGTTCAGTTAACGTTGTTTCAGAATCTTTTGTAGCTGCAAAGGTAAATTATATTTAAAGAATCTGAAACTACTTTGTTGAGAATCTGAAACGAGTTCAGATTAAAAAACAAAACTCCGGTAATCAGCCGGAGTTTCAATCATCAATCAAAAAACGAACAGTTAATCAGACTGTTGTTATCGTTAAAAATCCAAAATTTGAAATTCCAAATTCCAAAAATGTGAGATTAGAATTTGGAATTTGTTTTTTGGAATTTATCCAAGATAGGTTTTCAAAATTTTACTTCTTGAAGTATGTTTCAATCTGCGGATAGCTTTTTCTTTAATTTGACGCACACGCTCACGAGTTAAGTCAAAAGTTTCTCCAATTTCTTCTAAAGTCATTGGATGTTGATCACCTAAGCCAAAATACAAACGAACTACGTCTGCTTCTCTTGGAGTAAGAGTTTCTAATGAACGCTCAATTTCGGTACGCAATGATTCGTGAATTAATTCTCTATCAGGATTTGGAGATTCACCAGAACGTAAAACGTCATACAGGTTAGAATCTTCTCCTTCTACAAGCGGTGCATCCATGGATAAGTGACGTCCAGAGTTTTTCATTGACTCTTTTACATCATTTACAGTCATGTCAAGTTCTTTTGCAATTTCTTCAGCAGAAGGTGGTCTTTCATTAGATTGCTCCAATAAAGCATACATTTTGTTGATTTTATTGATAGAACCAATTTTATTTAAAGGCAAACGAACGATACGAGATTGCTCTGCCAAAGCTTGAAGAATCGATTGACGAATCCACCAAACGGCATAAGAAATAAATTTAAAACCACGAGTTTCGTCAAAACGTTGAGCCGCTTTAATCAAACCAAGATTTCCTTCATTAATCAAATCGGGAAGCGTAAGTCCTTGATTTTGATATTGTTTAGCAACAGAAACCACAAAACGTAAGTTAGCTTTAGTCAATTTTTCTAAAGCGCGTTGGTCACCAGCTTTGATACGTTGTGCCAATTCTACTTCTTCGTCAGCAGTAATAAGGTCAACTTTACCAATTTCTTGTAAGTATTTGTCTAAAGAAGCAGTTTCACGATTAGTTACCTGCTTGGTGATTTTAAGTTGTCTCATGTATATTTTTCTCCTTTACTTTAAAGTGTTCAAATGGTTATACGTAATAGATTGTAAAAAAGTTGCAAAATCATTAATTATTTTTAAAAAAGTAAATCAACCTGATTGTTTAATCGTTCAATGTAATAATCAATTTTTCGGTTGGCACGATTAAAAAACAAGTTTTGTTCCTTAATTCCTGATTGATTCAATGATTTAGAATTTAGAATTTGCTGATTGAAAAACTGATGCACATTTTTACAACTTTCAATATTATCTGTAATAAAATAGCCTAACAATGTATAAGGAATAAACATTGTGAGCTTTTCTTCAGTTTCAATAAGCATATTATTATTCAACAAAATCAGCTCATTATAATATATGGAATAATTCGAATTGGATTTGTTTGATTTTTCTTTTATCAAATTCAAGATTCTTTTTAAGTCTAAATACAATGCTGTTGCACTTTTAAAATTTAGTAAACCAGATTCATAAAAATATAATATTTGTTGCAAGCTACTATTTATTGTTGTGTCGTTCCAAACTTCCTTTACAGTAACTTTTTCATATATTTTTTTCAACTTTTGCGTATGTTCCATAAACGATTGGTCAATAACAAAACTTTCAAAAGACACATTAGATTGATTCGGATTTAACAATGTCAACCATACATAGGCTTTAAATTTTGACATTATTGTTCCTTCCATAAAATAAAAAAGCGGAACATCCTTAGCAGAATAATATAAAGTTGCTTTTTCGTTAGTTGCTAGTTGTTCAATGCGTTCTGCAGATTTTTTAAAATACGAAAGCATGTCTTTTAACGATTTAATTTCGATAGTTTTTTCAACAATTACTTTATCGTTTTTTAAAAACAATTTATCTAACGAAATGTTGAAATGATTTGCCAAAAGCAATGTTTCATCAATAGAAAATTTACTCTTGCCCGAAACTCTTCGGTGTGCGGCATCATAACTACTATTTAGAATAGCAGAAATTTCATCATTTAAGGAAGCTGAACTTGAAAGTTGCTTTCTAATTTCTTTTAAAAGTAGTTCTTGATTCGTCATGATTTGCGATAATCACAAATATATAAATTTTATTTATTAAAAAACGCCAATTTGTTTGTATTAATCACAATAATTTTGAACTATAATTTTAAAACAACTTAATTATGAAAACGAAAATTTTATTCTTTATTATGTGCATTTCATTAACTGGATTTTCACAAGACTTAAAAAAGACAGATTCACTTCGAACTAGAATTCTCAGTTTTTCTCCTATGACCCCAAAACTTGGAAAAGTTAACGGATTGGTATTTGGAGTAGGACATTATGACGGACCAAGATTAAAAATGCAAAAGATAAATGGTTTTAATATTGAAGCTAGTCCACTATCATTGGCATTGGTTACCTTTGGAATAAATATTCCTTTTGAAGGATTAGTTGTGGGATTAAATGATAGTACACTGCAAAACACATCGTTTTCGGATTCTGACGACCCAACAATTCTAATCATTAATGGCTTAAATGTTAGTTCAGGTGGCTTTATGAGTGGTGCGGAAGTAAATGGATTAAATATCTCTGTGCTTACACATATTAATAAAATGAATGGAGTATCGATTAATGGAAGCGTTATTGGAACAAATAAATTTAGTGGGGTTTGTATTTCTGGTATAGCTAATGTTTCAAATTTCGGAAATGGTTTGCAAATTGCCATTTCAAATGTTTCTAGAAATCACTATGGTGTTCAAATAGGATTATTTAATTACTCAAAAAAATTAAGAGGAATACAATTAGGTCTGTGGAATACAAATGGAAAAAGAAAATTACCACTTGTAAATTGGCAATTTAGAAAATAATAAAGATAAAAAATTAAGTTACTTATCTAAAACTGTATTCTTGGATGGATAAAAAGTTCATAGTAAATGATTTCTAGAATTATTGAATGAATTTTTTTGAAAATTTTATTCGTAACTTAATCATTACTCTTATTCAGTAATATCAAAACCAAAAAAACTAAAAATGAAAAAAATTCCAGTTTTACTCATTTTAATGAGATTGTTGTTAGGACCTATTATGATTATAATTGCCTATTCTCAAATTGAAAACCTTCGAATTGTTTTAGTTTGTCTAATAATACTTGGATTGCTAACCGATATTTTTGATGGAATTATTGCAAGAAAGCTAAATATTTCATCCGAAAAATTGCGAAGAATGGACAGTCAAACTGATTTGATTTTTTGGCTTTGTGTTGGTTGGTGTTCTTGGTTGCTAAATCCAGAAATTATTCTAAATAATTTGTATGCTATAATTTTAATTTTTACAATGGAAGTGTTTACTTATATTTTCAGTATTGCTAAATTCGGAAAAGAAACCTGTACACATGCTTTATTGTCGAAACTTTGGGGGATCACTTTACTAGTTGCCTTTATTTCAATCATAGGATTTGGATATGGTGGAATTTCTATTTTGTTGGTTGTGATTTTTGGAATTATAGGTCATTTAGATGTTTATTTGATAATTTATTTTTTGCCAAAATGGACACATGATGTTCCGAGCTCTTATCATGCTTATTTATTAAAAAAAGGAATTCCTTTTAAGAAAAATAAATGGTTTAATGGATAAACGAAATTTAATTTCAATTACACACATAAAATTCAGCTAAAACCTTTATTTCAAATACCCATTGGCTCTAATTTTTTTATGAATGGTTACAATAGTATCGGGTATTTCAAATGATAATAGATTTAATCAGGTTAATAAACCAAAAACCCCAACTCAACTAAATGAATTGGGGTTTTCTATAAGATAAAAAATAGTTATTCAACATCAAAATATTCTTTCAAATAAACAGGTGTACCTTCATTTGAAAAGCCTTCAATTATAATTTCAAATGTTCCAGTTTTATCAGAAGTATAAAATGATATATTTGTTTCATTTATATCTAAATCTGGTAGCCAAAGAAGCTGATATCTGTAATCTGGTATTCTGTCTAAGTTAGTTTTATCAGTATAATTTGGTGTGAAATATTTTTTCTTTAATACTGGTAGATCTATTGTTCTTTTTATAATAAAGTCGCCTTTGAGTTTGCTTTCAAAATCTTGTTTTTTTGTAATAAAGCTAATTAAGCCGCTATATAGTTTATTTCCATAGGTATAACCTGTATTAATGGTGCAAATTTTATAAATATCAGATGCTTTGTATTCAAATAACTCATTGATGTCTTGAACAACCAAACCATCAATTAATACCAATGGAGGTTCATTAATTTCAGTATTAGGGTCATAATCATTTAATCGTAGTGAGTAATTTCCGTCGGTTTTATCATAATTTACCTCTTTTACTACTTCAATAATGGTTTCTTTGATTGTTGGAAAACGATTATAATTATCTAAAATATATTCATTTACAAAAGGTTCGTAAAATAGGGCAGGATAATCAATTTTCTTCAAGGTATCTGCTTTTTTTGTGTAATAGGTATTCTCTATTTGACTAGCAATGGAATGTTCTTCAATAACTGATTTTAAATCGGGTGTTAAGTTGAAATCATTTTTAAATTTCAAATTTGATTTATTTAAAACAAAGGAGTCATCAATAGTTAAAAGGAACTCATCTTTTAGTTTATCGGCTATTTGAACAACTAGGTTTGAATCAAAATATACTTTGTCAATAGAAAAGTAGAATTTTCCTTCAGCATTAGTTTTAACTAATTTGGTTACAAAAGATTTTCCCGGAATTGAAAGCGAAATCGAAATATTGCTAACGGAGTTTAAATTGTCTTTACTTGAAATTTTTCCACTTATAATTTCACCTCTTAATTCTGGTAGAACATAGTTGTTTTCATCAAGAATTATATTTTGGTTGGCATCTGAATTTTTAAAATCAGTTATATTGATTTTTGAAATAGCAGGCAAATCTTGAACTTTTCTAACAGATAGCGAATAGTTCCCTTTTTTTAATAATTCATTCTGAATAGAAAGTTTCAAGTTTACCGATGCTCTTGTTGTGAATTTTTTCTTATCCAAATTAATTGTTAATCCAGAATAGCAAACAACTTCAATTGATTCTTTTAAAATGCTATTTTTAGAACTGATTTTATTTTCAGAGTCAGATTGAAATGGATTTAAAATAGTAATTTCAGATTCAAATGATTTTGATTCTAATTTATTTTGCATCCATTTGGTGTAAGCTAAAAGTTTGTACGTTCCAGTTTTTATTGTAGATGGAATAAAAAAATCACCTTGACCTATTCCTTTATTTAAAAATAGCTTATGTTTTAAAAGTATTTGGTTATTTGCACCAATAAGTTCTATATGAGCTACTTTGCTTACTTTGCTTGGTTCAAAATTTAAAGGATTCAAACAATATAATTTGTAATATAAAGTTTCACCTGAAACGAAAGAAGTAGCGTTTAGATGCAAATAGACAGTTTCACTTGTAGAAATTGTAGGTGTATCTTTTTGAGCCCAAATAGTTGAACTAGCAATTACAAAGAGAACGATGAATATTTTTTTTAGTCTATCCAAAATGAAGGTCTTATGTTAGATGAAAATGTGGTGCAATCTCCGCATGGAGTAGGGTATAATTCGTATTTGTTGTCACTAAAATTATAATAAACCATACTACCTGAACTTAAAACACTCAAAACAGTATATCCTGCACACTCAAAATTGAAAGATTCAAAGCAATAAAGGAATAAATTTTCTTGAGGTAATTCAGGATCAATTTCGCATTTGTAAGGATATTTAGGTTGTAATTGGTTAGGAAATACATCATTAAAATTAAAGAAAATTCTTTGTGATGAAACAGACGACACTTCAAAATAACCAATTACTTTTTCATTTGGATTTTCAACACTTTTGATGTTACCAAAGAAAAATCCTGGTTGATTTTGAGATAAAATCCCTTCAGAACCTGACAATTCCTTTAATGTTTTGTAATAGGTATGAGCAGCTAAATTTTGCACATATTGTTTAACAAAAATACTATATCTATTGGCAATTGTATAATCATTATCTTTAATAAATCTTACTGGAAAAATGACCCTATCTTCTGTTAAATCATTCGTACTTGTTAAGATAATAGTTTTAGATTTTTTTGTAGTAAAACATATTTGTGCCTCCTCCGTTCTTGGGATTAAAGTTATAACACCAGGTGAAGGTGTTGGGCTGACTTCAGCTTTTACAGGAACCCATTTGGGTGCAATTATCTTATGGGTTTCTTCATACTCATAACGATAATATTTTGAACTATTCGTTGGGTCAAAACTATTTACAATCATTTCTACACCTCTTTCTCCATTAACATTATTTACCGTAGGGACAATGCTTTGAATACTTGTTTCATGTGTTAGAACTTCTGTAGATGAAACATAACTTCTTCCATTGTCAGTAATTATCTTTAACTGATAGTGTCTGTTTGGTTCGGCTTTAAATTCATCAACAGAAACATATTTATTTTCTTGTTCGGCAAAGTCATAAGTATTTCCTAAATTATCTTTTAGAATAACAACTGCATTCGTCACTGTTGTTGGAAAATTTTCTTCCAATTTATAGGTTTTAGTAATTTTAACTTCTTGGTATTTAAGTTCGTTAGTTATTGTAGCTTCTATTACTAAAGCTTCTTCATAATTATTGGTTTGAAGCGCATAAGGATCAGTACAACTAACAAAAAATGAAGCCGAGAAAAGAAATATTAAAATTTTAAATATATAATTTTTCATAATTTTCAAAATTTAAAGTTATAAGTAATTGTTGGTACTGGAATTGCGAAGATAGACGTTTTATAGGCTTTAACTTGCCCTTTCTCTGTTACAAAAAATATTGAGTAAGGATTGTTTCTGCCTAAAACATTATAAATTGAAATATTCCAAAAACCGTGTGCTAATTTTTTTAATTTATGGGTTCCTTCTACATTAAATCCAATATCTAATCTATAGTAATCTGGAATTCTAAATTGGTTTCTATCACTATACAAAGTGTATTCAGAATTTCCATAGGTATATTTTCCTATTGGATAGGTAATTGGTCTTCCTGTTTGATAAATAAAGTTACTTGAAAAACTGTATCTTTTTGTAAATCTATAATTTAAAACGATACTCACATCATGAGGTTTATCAAAATTGGCTGGAAAATAATTTCCGCCATTTACTTTTTCATCATTAAACTCACTGTCTAGTTTTACAAAAGTTCTAGAATAGGTATATCCTATCCATCCGTTTAATCGTCCACTATTTTTTTTAATTAAAAATTCTAAACCGTAGGCTTTACCTTTACCTTGTAATAATTGAGTTTCAATATTTTCGTTGAGCAATAGTTGTGCAGCTACTTTATAATCTAAAAAATTCTCTGATTTCTTGTAATATCCTTCTAAACTTATTTCTATATCTTTTGCAGGAATGTTTTTGTATAATCCTAAAGAAAATTGCTCTGCAACTTGTGGTTTTACATTCAAATCTGACAACTTCCATGTGTCAGTCGGAGATTGTGTTGTATTACTTGAAAGCAAATGAATGTATTGATAGGTTTTGTCATAACCTCCTTTTATTGAAAGATTATCAGCAATAATGTATCTTGCAGCTATTCTGGGTTCTAAACCGCCGTAAGTTTTGATTATTTCATTCTTTTTGAACTCTTTAATCTCAGTAATAGTTCCCTCATTTAATGGAACTCCTTCCTGATAAATTCTCTGCGAGGAAGCTCCTAAAGCTGAAAACGTAGAATATCGTAATCCAAAATCAATTAATAATTTTTGACTAATTTTATAACTATCCGAAAGATAAGCGGCTGATTCTATGCCTCGTTCTTTACTTATATTGACAGGTACTATTTGCGAATCATTACTTTTTGGGTCTAAAAAACCTGGATTTACTCCGTATAATTTAGAGGCAATTCCATAATTAATTTTATGCTTATCATTTAAAGTATAATTCATTTTAGCCATAACATTACTCTCGTTTATTTTGTATCCAAAATCAAAAGCAGTCAGGATGTTATTCCCTTGATAATCAATAAAGAATTTGTATTCACTATTGGTAAACAATAAAGCACCTTTGTGTTTCTCATTAAAAGTGTGTTCATATTTTAGTGAAACCAATCGATTGCTGTATTTAAATAAAGAATCAGATGAAATACTGAAAGCATCATGACTGTAATAGAATGTTGATTCGAAGTTGTTTTTATCATTAAACTTATGATTGTATTTTACAATACCATCATAAAAGGAAGCTTCACTATTTTTTAAGGACTCTTCTTTTAAAGAACGCAAAATCCATCCGGAATAGGTTGCTCTTGCTCCAACTAAAATACTTGATTTGTCTTTTATTATTGGTGTGCTTAAAGCTAAATTACTCGTAACAGGCCC
Organism: Flavobacterium sp.; assembly: GCA_020048955.1. GTDB lineage: Bacteria > Bacteroidota > Bacteroidia > Flavobacteriales > Flavobacteriaceae > Flavobacterium. The sequence continues at coordinate 1,256 of JAIFLT010000089.1, read as the reverse complement.
AATTCCACCTTCGCCAGAAAACTTTGTTGGATTTCCATTTTTTGAAGTTACGTCGAATACAGAAGATAGTCTTCCTCCAAATTCAGCAGGAATACTCCCTTTATAAATGTTTGCTTTTTTAGTTGTGTAGGGACTGACCGATGAAAAGAAACCAAAGAAATGTGCCGGATTATAGATTAAAGCATTGTCTAATAAAATTAGATTTTGATCTTCCTTTCCACCACGAACATTATATCCAGCAGAACCTTCGCCTGTTTGTTTTACTCCGGGAAGAATTGTAGCAACTTTAAAAATATCTCTTTCTCCCAATACTAAAGGAATATTTTTAATTCCTTCAATATCGATGCTTGTTACACCAGAAATAGCTGACTTAACGTTTTCACTTTTTTTAGCATTAATTACCACTTCATCTAAAACATTAAACTTTTCATCAAGTTTTATATTCATCGCACCATCATTATATAAAATTATTTTTTTGACAATTTTATTGTGACTAATTAAATCTGTTTCAATATAATTAATTCCAACAGGAACTTCTAATTTATAAAAACCATCAGCATCAGTTGTAGTGCTTATTTTTTTATTTTGAACTTTAATAAAAACATTAGACAAAGCTTGACCTGTTTTTGAATCTTTTAAATAGCCGGTTAAAATGCAAGTTTTTTTGTCAGATTTTTTAGATTCTTTTCCAATTACTGTTACAAAATCATTTTTCTTTGGCTTACTGGTTAAGGTGTCATTGTCTTTGTAAAACACCGGTTTATTAACGCTATTTTCTATTTCATTTGCAATTGATTTTCCAAAAAAATCATCAGGAAGTTTGTCTCTAATAATGTTGTTTTTTGAGAGAATAATTTTATTCTTGTCAATAAAAAAATTGATTTCAGTTGGGTTAAATATCTGATTTAAAAGTTCGTCGATAGTTATGTTTTTATAGCTTCCTGTAATTTGTTGTTTGTCGTTGTCGAGCCATTCCTCTTGAAAGAAAAACTTGAAGTTACTCTCTTTTTCAATGGATTCAATTACAGTTTTTATATCTAAAGTATTAAACTCAAATGAATATTTCTTCTCATTTTCTTGAGCAAAAAGCGAAAGTTGAATAAGCAGAATAAAGGCGAATATTATTTTTCTCATACAAAAAATTACTTGATAATTGTGTTTATATATTTGGTTAATTCTTTTTTTGAGGTGCTATTATTAATTTTGCATTTTCAAATATAAAAAATAATGGGCAGAAAGAAATTAGAAAAGCGAGA
>JAIFLT010000134.1 GCA_020048955.1 Flavobacterium sp. | reverse complement strand
GAAAAATCAATAGTAAGAGAAATTTGGAAAAACACAGATACCGTTCTATTAATTTTTGCAGGTTCTGCTGCCGAATTTGCTTTAAACAAAGCGGTAGATTGGTTGTATTTTACTGGAAAGATTCCCACAAATCCATTGGAGCGATTGTTTTCTACAGTTGAATTTGCTCAAAAAATTGTCTTTTCAGAAGAAAAACTAGCATTAGCCACCATTGATAAAATAACACAAATTCATCAAGGAGTTGAACAAAGTCGTGGTCAAACTATTCCAGATTGGGCTTATAGAGATGTGCTTTATATGCTTATAGATTATTCTATTCGCTCTTTTGAATTGCTAGAAAGAAAATTAGAAACCTCTGAAAAAGAAGAAATATTTCATGTGTTTTCTAGGTTAGGAATTAGAATGGGTTTGAAAAAATTACCAACCAATTTCAATGACTGGAAAATTGATAGAAACCTACATTTAGAAAACGACCTTCAAAAAGGAAAACTCACTATCCATCTTTTTGAACAATACAAAAAACATTTAGGTGGATTTCGCTATTTCATTTTGATTGAAATCCAACAGATTTTAGTTCCGAAGATTGTTCATAAGAAACTTTTTCAAACTTCTTTTTTTCCAACAATTACATTACTTAAACTTTATAAATCAAGTCGAAGATTAAGATTAGACCATTTGATAAAAACCATAATTCTGCCCAAAAAATATAGAGAAAATAGTATCAAAATTGGAAAATTTGAAAAAGTATAAAACCATTTATCTTATAAAAATGAAAGATTTAGTAATTGAAAAAATGTACGAATTAACCAAAAAACCCTATCAGAAATTCTTCAAAAAAGGAATCGCTTGGAACGTAACTCCAAAAGAATTAATTACTTACAAGGAAGATAGTTTAGGATTTCATTTAGGCTGTTTTCTACTAAAATACAATTTTGATATGCAACCAAAATTGGAAGATCATGATGTAATTCATGTGCTAACAAACACTGGAGTTTCTGTGGTTGATGAAATTGCAATGCAATACTTTTTATTAGGAAATGGCAAAAAAAGTGCCTATTTATTTATGGTTATCTGCATCGGAACGCTCTTCTATCCTACTCAAATCAAACATTTTATTCATACTTACAATCGTGGAAAAAAAGCACATCAATTTCATGATTTAGATTTTTATAAAATGCTAGCCATTCCTGTTAAAACAATTCAATCAACCTTTAATATTAAGTAACTATGAACAATTTATTTTCACTTTACGTTTTGAATAAAAAACAAAATAATATTTTAATTTTTAGTTCGATAACTTCTATTACTTTACTTTTAATACGTGTAAAAATAACCCATTCGTTCTATTTATTATTTCTTATTTGGAATTTAATTCTTGCAGTTATTCCTTATATATTTTCCAATTTCATAAAAATTGACTTTTCTATAAAGAAATATAATTTCAAAAATCTATTTTTCATTGTGTCATGGTTGCTTTTTCTTCCAAACACCTTTTATCTTATTACTGATTTTGTGCATTTGAATCACAATAATTTGATACAATTTTGCTTCGACTTTATTTTGCTTTTAAGCTTTACCATTGCAGGATTCTACTTTGGAATACTTTCTATCTTCTCTATTCAGCAACAAATAAACTTTTTCTATACCACCAAAACATCCTATTTATTTACAATTTCAATAAGCTATTTATGTGCCTTTGGCATTTATATCGGACGATTTCTTCGTTTCAATAGTTGGGATATTATTAGCTATCCTATTTTTTTGATTGAATCCATAATCAATTGCCTTTTCGAGAAAGAAATCTGGACATTCACTCTTGGACTAGGTACACTCATTATGATAATAAACCTAATCTATATTAAATCAAAATCTAATATCTAAAATCATGACCAAAAAACAATACGAAAACGCTACAGGCATTTTCTCCACTCAATTAGCCATTGGTTCGTTCATCATAGGAACTATTCTATTGATTTTACATCTAATTAATCCTACTGGAGCGCTGTTTGGTGTTGGAGCAATCTATTTAATAATAGCATTTGCCATTAATTTAATAATGCTATTCCGACTTACTTATTTAGCAGTAACACAAAAAAATCATCTGGACTATTTTACCATAAAAATATTAATTCTTTTAGCCAACATTCCTATTGCCTTTGTGTATTTAAAAATCGTTGGAGAAACTTGGAAGTAATCAAATTAAATTTCAAAAATCAAATGTCACGCTGAGCTAGCTTGCACTGAGTTTATCGAAATCAAGTACAAAAATCAATTTCAATTTCAATATTAATCTAAAATTCAATTACAATCATGGAAAATTATCAAAATCAACCTAAACAAGGTTTCTTTCAATCAACAACTGCCAAAATGATCATGGTAGGTTTGTTAACTTTAGTATTATTAATTCCGTTATTTTTTGTTCAAGACTTAATCTCTGAACGCAGCCAACGTCAAAAAGAAGTTGTTGCAGAAACCACTTCCAAATGGGGAGAAAGCGTCTATTTTTATGGTCCCATTCTAAAAATTCCGTATCAAAATCCAATCACCAAAAAAATAGAAAATGCGTTTTTCTATCCTGAAGAACTTTCTAATGTTTCGAACACTGAAATCAAAACTCCTTTGCAACGAAGTATTTACAAATCAAATATATTTACTACAAAAATGCGCTTTACTGGAAGTTATGTCCAACCAAAATTCTACAAAAAAAGCATTCCAAACGAAAATGTGTTTTGGGATAGAGCTACAATTATCATTAGAACCACCAATTTAAAAAGTGTAAACGATGAAGTAAAAATAAATATCGGAAACAACAGTTTTACCTTTGAACCCGTTCACAACAACCAAAACAACGATTCTATAGAATCACTTGAAACTGGCTATTTCAAATTCAACGATTTGAAAAACACCAATTTCAATATGAGCATCTCTTATAATGGAAGTAAAAGAATCAGCATCGTTCCAATAGGCAAAACTACCTCTGCCAAAATGACTTCTAATTGGGCGTCACCAAATTTTAACGGCAGTTTTATTCCAAACGACAAGAAAATTACCAACAAAGGTTTCGACGCCACTTGGAAAATTCTACATTTCAACAGACCATTCGCACAAGAAAATTTTGAATTTTTACCAGAGCTAAGCAAATATGCTTTTGCTGTAGATTTTATAACTCCTGTTGACGAATACCAACAAAATGAACGCGCTTCTAAGTATGGATTTCTTGTAATAGGATTAACTTTTTTAATCTTTTTTTTAATTCAATCCATCAGTAAAATTAGTATCCATATTTTTCAATATTGTATGATTGGAATTGCTTTAATTATGTTTTATACTTTACTTATTTCTATTACAGAGCATAGTTCCTTTAGTTTTGCTTATGCAGTTGCCGGAATCTCGGTAGTGGTTTTAATCTCGTTATATTCTGTCTCCATTTTGAAAGACAAAAAGTTTCCAACCTTTATTGCAATATCGCTTTCAGTACTTTATACCTTCATTTACGTCATCATCCAATTAGAAGATTACGCACTTTTGGTAGGAAGCATCGGATTATTCTTAATACTTGCCTCAGTAATGTATTTCTCAAGAAAAATTGAATGGAATAAATAAAGATTAGGAGCAAATGGTTTGCGAACTCTTGAAAGCCTTGTTCCTGCTTTCCGTTACAATCTTTTCTAAACCTCAAAGGTTTCAAAAACCTTTGAGGTTTAGAAAAGGATTTCCACTGCAATCAGGGCTAAACAGCCAACCATATAAATAAAAATAAAACTCCGAAAGAAATTTTACTTTCCTTCGGAGTTTTTGTATTAACATTTAGTCACAACAAACAACCAAACACTAATTAATGACTTCCTTCTACTTCAATAGCATCAACATCAATGTTTTGTTTTTTCAAAAGACCTTTCACTAAAACAGCAAATAAAGTTAGATATCCAAAACAAACTACAGCAATAATATACGATTGATGAATTCCTATAATATCAGACAATTTTCCTTGAATTGGCGGAATAATTCCTCCACCCAAAATCATCATAATTAAAAACGCTGATCCTTGCGAAGTATATTTTCCTAATCCAATAATAGACAAACTAAAAATAGATGGCCACATAATACTACAAGCCAAACCACCGGCAAGGAAAGCATAAATAGCCACAGTTCCTGTTGTAAACAAACCCACTAACATGGCAATCATTCCGAAACTTCCAAAAATCAATAAGGTTCTTGCCGGTTTGTCCTTACTTAAAAAGAAAGCTCCAATTTGAATTAAAACACAAATAATGTAATAATACAATGGCTTCATATCTTTTCCTGAAAGGATATAAACACAAATAATGTAATAATACAATGGCTTCATATCTTTTCCTGAAAGGATATTCACACCCAAAATAATTCCAAAAGCAATCAAAGGAACAATAATTAAAGCTATTGTTTTTTTGCTTCCTTGAAGATTAAAAACACTAATTGCTCCTGCCCAACGACCAATCATCAAACTTCCCCAATACATAGAAATATACGGCGCAATATCTGACGATTGCAAACTTCCGAATTCTTTTAATTTTAAAAGTTCACCAAGATTACTTCCAATCGCAACTTCTACTCCAACGTAGGTAAAAATAGCCAACATTCCCAATACCAATTGTGGGTATTGCATTGCACCCCAACCTTCTGGTTTTTTTTGAGCAGATAAATAAGAATATAAAATTCCACCTAAAACCACTAATAAAGCTCCAGAAAGCCATAACATTCTCTTTTGTTCAAGCGGTTCTTTTAATTCTTTTATTTGTGAATCTAAATTTTTTATTTTTAAATCAGTATCATCATTAATAATACCATTCGATTTCTTAATTTCATCTTGTTGCTTTATATAATTCTCCTTTTGTTTTTCAAAAGATTCAATTTTTAAAGCTTCATCACTCTTATAACTTTGAAAAATTGGCGTAAACATAACACCTAACAAAACTGTCATAAATACTAAAGTTCTTAAAGCTTTGTTAGCCTTTTCCATTGGTTCATTTGCGATGCCGCTTGGTACTTTTTTAGAAAAGTAAAACAAAGCTGCTGCTGCAATAAACAACAATCCAACGCCAATATATAAAATCACAACTTTACTCAATTCTAAAGCTTTTATTTGCTCATCTGAAATGGATTTAGCCGTACCAAATAATGCCAACGCCACCACAATTGGACCAATAGTAGTTCCAAAAGAGTTAATTCCACCACCAAGATTTACTCTACTTGCGCCTGTTTTTGGGTCACCTAATAATATCGCAAATGGATTGGCTGCGGTTTGTTGCAATGAAAATCCTAAGGCTACAATAAATAATCCAACCAACATTCCGGCATAAACACTAGCTTCAACAGCAATAATCATGGCGCCAGCTCCAAGTGCAGAAAATAATAATCCATAAACAATACTTTTTTTATAACCCCATTTTCCCACTACATCTCTACCGAACATATTTCCAAAAGCAAATAATAAAAGTGCTCCAATATAATAGGCCGTATAAAATGCAAAATCAACCAACTGTGATTGAAACTGGTCTAACGAAAAATAACTTTTACAAAACGGAATAAAAATACTGTTTCCAGCTGCAATAAATCCCCAGAAAAAAAATACTGTAATTAAGGTATAAAGAGCTGGATAATTAGTTTTTGTTGTACTCATAGTTATTTTAAAATTTAAATTGACAACCTAGTATCAAATAAAAAAGGTTGGGATAAACTTAGTTTAATTTTTTCGAAATCTTTATGATTTGGATTTATTAATATATTTTTTTCGTTTTCAATAATGGCCGATGGTACAACCAAGCAACATGATTCTTGTGATTTTATCCAGTTATCACCAAAATTTCTACAAAGTAAATGCGCCTTTTCATCGTGGAGGTTCCATCCACTGGGCAATTCATGCGCATTAATTTCCAATAATTTTATAGATTTTAAAATTGAAATAGTCAAAATAATATAATCACTGTCTAATCCAAAACCATTTCTATGAACCAAATTCTCTAAACAAGCCAAAGACCTGTTTTGTGCAGTATAAATAACATTAAAACCATGAGAATTCCATCGAGCTGCATATCCTGAAGCAGTTAATTTATCAGCCCATTTCTTGTGTGTGATTCTAAAAACGTCCAAAACAAATATTAGGCAGTTGCACCAAACTCAATTCTTTTTAATTCTTCATATATCAAATGAATACCCGTTGAAGTATTTAAAAAAACAGATGGTTTTACATTATTAAAAAATTGATTTTCTTTGTTGAGCCATGAATTAAAAACATCAGAAGAACCAAAAACAGTTGTTCCTAAATCAAATAAAACATTAATCTCTATTGCTAACTCTGTAATTCTTGAAGGAATTTTTGTTTCATTATTTTTATATTTTATGAAAGTTTTTGGGGTAATTTCAAAAATACTCTCGGCAAGTGTTTTTATAGTTAACCCCGTTTTCATAACGACTTCATTAAAAATTTCTTTTGAACTTTTAGCAAGGTTATCAAGAACATTATTCTTTACAAATGTTGAAGATGGATAATACATAGCAATAGGTTCATTCACGACCAATGTGGTTTCTTTTTTATCTTCGAAGAGTTTTGGTGGTTTCATAGTTGATGTAATTTTACTCTTAATAAAGAACAAATTTACACATTTTTTTTAAATAAAAAAATTTATTCAACTTTTTTAAAACTAATTGCCGTTCCACCACCTTTAGATAAATGTAATTTAATCTTCGATTTTGAAGTTACTTTTATGCTTCTTATGTTATAGGATTTTGGATTTATTTCCCAGTCTGCATCCTTACCATCTTCATAGATAATAGCTGTATATTTTATATTGGGTGTGAGAAAATCGAGTTGAATTTCAGTATTTCTTGCATTTTCATCGGTTATAGATCCAACAAACCACTCGTCTTTTCCTTTTGTTTTTCGGGCTACCGTTATGTAATCACCAGGTTCTGCTTCAAGATATTTAGAATCTTGCCAATCTACAGCAACATCTTTTATGAATTGAAAAGCATCGGCATATCTTTCATAATTTTCTGGTAAATCGGCTGCCATCTGTAATGGTGAATACATCGTTACATAAAGCGCTAATTGTTTTGCCAAAGTAGTATGCACTTGTTCTGTTTTTGATTTATCATAATAACTCATCTTGATTTCAAAAATACCAGGCGTATAATCCATTGGTCCACCCAATAATCTGGTGAAAGGCAAAATGGTTTCGTGCATTGGCGGATTTCCAACAGACCAAGCGTTAAACTCATTTCCGCGAGCTGCTTCGGCAGCAATATAGTTAGGATATGTTCTTGAATATCCTGTTGGCCGTGAACTTTCGTGCGAATTAACCATCATTTTATAATCGGCAAATCTTTTTGCAACGAAATTGTAGTGATTCACCATAGTTTGACCATCATGAAACTCACCACGTGGAATAATTCGACCAACATAACCCGATTTAGCCGCAGGATAACCATAGTCTTTCATAAGATTCAAAGCTCTATCCAAATGTCTTTCATAATTTGCCACAGAACCAGAAGTTTCGTGATGCATTATCATTTTTATTCCTTTCGATTTGGCATAATCGTTAATTTCTTTCAAATTATAATCTGGATAAGGTGTAACGAAATCAAAAACATTTTCTTTCCAGTTGCCAAACCAATCTTCCCAACCTGCATTCCAACCTTCTACCAAAACACCATCGAAACCGTGTTTAGCAGCAAAATCTATATATCTTTTAGTGTTTTCTGTTGTTGCGCCGTGTTTTCCTGATGGTTTTAAACTTCCATCAGCAGCATTTTGTGCATTTTGACTGCCTGCATAATCCCAACTTGATTTTCCTACGTGCATTTCCCACCAAATTCCAACATATTTCATTGGTTTAATCCAAGAGGTATCTTCAATTTTTGATGGTTCGTTTAAGTTTAAAATCATTTTTGAACTTACAATTTCACGAGCATCATCACTCATCATAATTGTTCTCCACGGCAAAACACAAGGCGCTTGAAGATAGGCTTTATCGCCAATTGCATTTGGTACTAAATTAGAAGTTAATCCAAAGTTTTTTGTATCTACATCTAAATGCATTATTGGATAATTAACAACAGCTGCTTCAAAAATATTGATGTAAATTCCGTCTGCCGACTTCATCATTAAAGGCGATTGCACTCTGAAAGAACTTGCGATGGACTTCACTCCTATTCCATTATTCAAATCTAATTTAGAATTGTCTATTTCAGATAATTTTGTTTCATTATAGGCATATTCTTGACTGTCATAATCACCTGGAATCCAAAAAGTTTTGTGATTTCCTACTAAATTAAACTGCGTTTTTTCATCGGAAATTATAAAATAATTCAGATTCTTTTGCTTTGGAAATTCGTAGCGAAAAGCAATTCCTTCATCAAAAACTCTGAAAATGATATTTATCCGTCTATCAGTTGATGGTTGCGAAAGTGCCATAGTCATTTCGTTGTAACTATCTTTTATAATTGACTGTTCACCTAAAACTGGCTTCCATGACTCATTAAAACTTTTTTGACCAACGCTGTCTATTCGGAAATTGGCTTCCAAAGTTTTTGATTCTTTTATAGCAACTCCTAGTGTACTTTCCTTTACAATAGTTTTGGTTTTATAACTTACAGAATAGGTAGGTTTTCCATCCGAAGTCAATTTGAAACTTAACGAAATAGTTTTGGATGGTGAAGAAACATTCTGAGCTTCAATTGTTAATATTGAAATCAAGAACATCAATACATGTAATTTTCTCATTTTTGATTTTTTATTTTATAAAAATATACTTTATCCTAAAAATAATAAAATTTAGAATTTATTTTCCATCAACATAATCTTGTAGATATTGGAAACGTTCTGTTAGTTTGCCATTCTCAGTCATTTTAGCTCGTTGCAAAATTCCGTCTTTATCACCATTAAAAAAAGCTGGAATCACATGTTCCATAAACATTTCACCAAAACCTTCACTAGCATCTTTTGGCAATTCGCAAGGCAAATTATCAACTGACATTACCATTATTGAACCCGGATGTGTATAAGAAACTTCTTTATGTTCACTTGGTAAATAACCAAAAAATGGTTCGGCAATTGTAGATGCTTTTATGGTACAAGCAATTGGACCATCGACATCACAAGAAATATCGGCAACTACTTGAATTTTGTTTTTTGGAGCGTTAAGCATTTCTCTAGTTAAAATATCGGGCGCACCATTACCATGAAAATGTCCTGCCATATAAATATCGGCTACTTTTGTAAATCGCTCAAAATTGGAGACATACTCTTGAGGATTTTTGTAAAAATCTTGATTATCTAAAACTTGTCCGTCAATTCTTTTGTTATAATCTAAAACGTCAATTTGAGTGTAAACAGGCTGCGTATAAATTTTGTTCAAGAAATCATCGACAGCAACTTCTTTAATTTTCATTCCGTCTAAAATTTCTTTTGCTCCCATTCCCACTTTTCCGAAACCTGTAAGTACTATTTTGATGTTTGGGAGCATTGGTCTGCGCAATCGTTCTAATAAATCTTCTTTACTTTTTAAAGTTTCGGCTTTTACCAAATTAAAAAGGTCGTATTTAATACCAAAAGCTCTAAATCCGTTGTAAGCACCAACAATTCCGGCATATCTTCCAAAACCAATTAGTCTTCTATTTTTGGCATCAACAATAGTTTCATGGTCAAATAATTCTATTTTTTTTTCTAAAATTGCTTGCAGCAACTTTCTATTAAAAGGTTGAAATTTTATGGTATGCGAAAAGAAAAAATACTTTTTATTAGGAATTAAGGCATCAACTGGAACTTCCTTTACTCCAAATAAAACGTCGCAATCAGACATATCGGTTGTAACTTCTAATCCTAAATTGCTATATTCTTCATCAGAAAAAACTCTTATATCTGAGCTTTCTACTTTTATTTGCGCTTCTGGATGTTCTGCTTTTAATCTAACTAATTCTTCTGGAGTAAAAACAACTCTTCTATCGGGAGGATTTTTTCTTTCTTTAATAATTCCGAACTTCATTTTAAAAGTATTTTTTAAGACATCAAAAGTAATAGTAACGAAAACGTTTTCAAAACTTTTTACTTAAAATAAAATTGAAGTTATTTATTGAATTTCAATTCATTGAAAGATTATGTTGATAATTTTATAATTATTATACTATTTTATGAAATTTGTTTAAGATTTTGTTTACTATATTTGTTTTCAACCCAAGCTGAAATGACCAAAAATAAAGTAAATTATATAGTGTTGTCTTTTGCTTTTTTATTGCTTATAAGTTGCGATAAATCAGAAAAAAATAAGAATCTATTAAAAAAAAATACATCAAGTTTAGAATATGCAATACTGCCACTTGAGGATTCATTGCCAAAACTTTCAGAAGCTTATATAAGCACAAAAAAAAGAGAAATTGAAAATTTTTTTACCCACAATTTTAGTAATAATTTTGAAAACATGAGTTTTCTTGTGGCAAAAAACGGACAAATCATTTATGAAAAATATGATGGATTTGCCGATAAAGAAAATAATATTTTAAATTCGCCAGAAACACCATTACATATTGCCTCTGTTACGAAAGTTTTAACGGCTTCCGCTATATTAAAATTGATTGATGCTAAAAAAATTAGTTTAAATCAAAAGTTGACAACACTTTTTGATAAATTTCCATATCCTGAAGTAACTATAAAAACGTTGTTAAATCACAGAAGTGGCATGAAAAAGTACAATTATTTTTGTGACGATAAAGTGAATTGGGGAAGAACTAAAATACTTACAAACAAAGATTTATTAGAGGTAATCATTAATAAAAATATCCCATTAGAAACCAAAACAGATACTCATTTTAGTTATAACAACACGAATTATGCACTTTTGGCATTGGTAATAGAAAAAGTTACTAAAATGAAGTACAGCGAGGCAATGAAGAAAATTATTTTTGAACCCTTGGGAATGAAAAACACTTTTGTTTTAGATGAGACCACTCCCAAAGAAAAAGGAACACCATCTTATAAATACAATTACATAAAATATCCATTTGATTTTCTTGACGCTGTTTATGGTGATAAAAATATTTATTCCACTCCAAGAGATTTATTAAAATTTGATTTGGCTAGAAATGCGCCAGGGTTTTTGAGCAAAGAACTTTTAGAACAAGTATATAAAGGATACAGTTATGAAAGTAAAGGCTCTAAAAATTATGGCTTAGGAATTCGTTTACGTGAATGGGATACTGGACAAAAATTATTTTACCATAATGGCTGGTGGCATGGAAATACGGCAAGCTATATTACTTTAAGAAAAGAAAATGCGGTAATTATTGCTTTATCAAATAAATTTACTCGTAAAACCTTTCAAATGAAACGATTGTCTGCTTTATTTGGTGATTATCCTTTTACTTTAAATGATACTGTTTATAAAGACGAATAAAGAGTTTGTTTATTGACATTTTCAGTAGTACCTTTGTGGTCTAATTCTTGATAAGAAATATAAAAAAATGGGGTCGACTGGTTTTGACAGCAAGTGGAATTAATCAGTAAGCACGTCGAGCATTGTACTTTTTGCTCGTAAATCCAAAGGTACAAAAACATAAACGGCGAAGGAAACTACGCTCTTGCTGCTTAATCTGAATTAAAGTAAGATTGGCCTCGTCCTACAAGGTAGGAAAGCAGGATTTACCTCGAAAGCTTTGGTTTGTGGCGGTCGGTATAGGTAAATCGTAAATATAAACCTAAGAACAGTTGTGCTTTGGGACTGTTACGAAAATTTAAGAAGATAAGCATTTTGTGGCTGTTTCTGGCCTAGCAAAATGACGAAAACCTAATCAGGAAATAAGCGTGTAGAAAGCTTTTTGATTGCTTGTTTGGACCCGAGTTCGATTCTCGGCGACTCCACAAAAGCCTTTGTAAACAATTGATTTACAAAGGCTTTTATTTTTAGTTGACAATTTTAACAATAAATACAATGTTTTTTTAATACAATAATAATACAAAATGGTTTTATAAAACAGTTTACAAAATAGTACTTTTTTTAATAAACAGAGTCTATCTTAAATTTCGTTGTATTAATCTCAAACTCAAAACCTACTTCATTTCCCATTAATTTACTTCCAAGTGGTGATTGTGGCGAAACAGCGATAATAGTTTTATCGTCTATTGTAATTTTAGGTAAAGCCGAACTTATAAATAACAACATTCCATTGGCTTGAACCAAACTTCCTAAAGCAATTTTAGAATGATTTGCGGAAGCGTCAATTTTATCTAGAATCGATTTTTGGTCAAGGAATTCTTTTAGTTTGTGGTTGAGTTTTTCTTGTTCGATATGCATCATCGACAAAGCGGTTTCGTGCTTATCGCCTGCTGAACCTTTAGCATCGTTTTGAGCATCTTCTGTCAATCCGGAAATCATATCTCGGAAAACATCGATTTTATCTTGGAGTAGTTGTTGGTGGTATTGGAGGATTTGTTGTTTCATATAATTTGCCACGAAGACTCAAAGGCACGAAGTGTATTATTAAAAATATTAGAAAATTAAAAAAAGTTTAAAACCACCAAGATTCATTATATTAAAAAAATAGAACCTTACTATCCTATTTTCTTTGTGACTTTTTTGGCTTCGTGGCAGTAAAATTAAAAATCAAATTTATAATTAGCACCTATCAATCCTTGAATGCCTTGCACTGGATAATTTATCCATCTTTGATAACTTTGGTTGGCTAAATTATTTCCTTTAAGGAAAAAAGTTAATCTTTCGTTGTATTTGAATCCTATATGAGCATTCAAATCGAAATAACTATCAAGTGTAGTAGTTTCTGTTGTATAGGTTGGTGGAAAAATTGCTAAAAGTGTTTGTATAAACTTTCTATCTTTTCGTTCTCCAACAAAGAAAACATTGGTTCCTGCATACCATTTCTCGGTGATATTGAAATCTAAATTTGCTCCTAATTGCAAAGCTGGTAAATTCCAAGCTTCTTCTTGAATATCGGTGGTGTAACTGCTAAAAGTTCCGTTAACACCAAATGATACATTTTTAGAGAAGTCGGCTTTTAATTCGCCATAAAAACTAACGGTTTTAACATCGTCATATACAACATCAAAGGAGTTTCCAAACGCATAACCCTTTTTATTTGTATTGTAATGGGAGAATTCATTTCTCAAGAACATTGGTTTGCCTGCTTCATTCATCAACGAACCACGAATGTTGTAACCAATTGTGTTGGCTAATTTACCTTTTAATCCAACATAAATATCAAATTTTTGATCGGTTGGTCCAATCCCTAATGTTGGTGAAACGAAGAAATTTTCTTGTACAAATTCTTGATACGAATTTTGTTTTAAAGCACCTTCTGCTCCAGCATAAGCAATCATTAAATCGCCAACCACTTTGTAGGAAGCGGTAATATTTGGATAGATAAAGAACTTATTTTTTCCCGATTCTGTTGCCATACTATAAAAGAATCCAACTCCTAAATTTACAGATAAATCTTCTTTATTGATTTGGAAACTTGGTTTCATCCCAACGTTGGTATAACCATATTTTAACTCAGATATTCCGTTATAATCTTTGTCAAATTTACCATTGATGTAATCAAAAAGAAAATCTACTTTTATTTTTTCATCCATAACATCAAAGGCAAGAGAAGGTTTTGCAACCAAACGATTTTCTCCAGATGAAAAAGCATCAGAAAAACGATTGAATTTTATAGTAGCTTCTTTAAAAACACTTTCTCCAAGTGCTAATCTTCCGCCAAGTGAAATGGTTTGATAGGTTTGTTTAGAATCGATTCCGTTAATAAAAGCCTCTTTTTCTGCAGGAATAAAATTTTCATAAAATAATGGATTCAAGCCATACCAATTATACATTTGAAGTTGGTATCCTAAATCGGCATTCCACGACAAATTTTTAGAGCGACTTCCGTATGTTAAATCTATAGAAGAGTTTGAAAATTTATCGTCTAAAACCAAATCTTTAATTCCGCCTTGAGAAGAAAGATGGCGCAGCATTGCTCCTACATAATCACCGCTTTCTAATGTTTGCGTTACAAACAATTCGGCATTTATATTTCCATAGTTTCCTGCTGCTAAGGTAGCATAATTACCATATAATTTTTCTTGTTTTGCTTTTTCAACACCAGCTGCTTTTCCTTTAGAAGGTGTAAATGTTGAAGCTACCGGAAAAGAGAAAATATTGTATTGAATATTCTCTTTTTTAGAAGTATCATCGTCTTCTAAAGAGGGTGTTTCTTTTACTTTAAAAGCATCAGAAATTGTTGGCGTGTAGGGTTTTACCACATTTACAACTTCAGTACCTATGTTTTCGTCTTTCTTTTGAGCAAAA